>CAMFNC010000026.1 GCA_945965245.1 uncultured Porphyromonas sp.
TCAGGGAAGAGTGTGGCTACCAGCGATTAAAATTGAACGCCACACTGACATAAAATGTCCGACCCGGCGTGGTGGTAGCATACGGCAGACCATAAGGTTTGGTCTCTTTGTAATCCAGAAGATTATCTATACCGGCATGAGCCGTAAGGTCGAAAGTCTTGCTGTGACGCAGGCGGTGCGAAGTGTCCATCCGCCAAATCATAAACCCATCGGCATCGCCATAATTGTAGCTGTATTTCTTGCTCTGGATACGGCCGAAAAGCGATGCGCCGGGAGTATAGGAACGACCCAATACATCCATCTCCTTACCGGTCCAAATCAACCGACAAGTGCCTCGGTGCATGACCGAACCATCCAACAGGTGATGTACACGCTCGTTATCTTCATTGATGAAATAGCCATCGGCATAGAGAAAACTATATGCACCTCCCACGCTCCAGTGCCGATTGAAGCGATACGATGCCTCCACATCCACACCACGACTCACGGCCTCCTCCATATTCATATACTGCATGCGCTTATCAATGCCACGAGCATAATCCAATTTCTCACGAGGTACTTCCACAAGGACTATCATATTACGGATGGCATTGTAGTATGCCCCTACGGAAAATTTGAACTGCCTGCCTTTGAAGTCCGCACTGAGCGAGAAGTAATTACTGTGTTCGGGTTTGAGGTTTCGATTGCCCATATAGACACGCAGCTTGGCTGCCATGTAGCGTTCATAATGATAATAGAGCTCCTTGAGACCCGGAGCTTTAAAGCCCTGCGAAAAGGTGCCGCCGAAAGACCATCCGCCCATGCGATACAAAGCCGTAACCTTGGGCGAAAAGTCCCAGCCAAATTCTTTGTGATGCACCACACGAAGCCCGGGGGTAAGGAAAAACTGTTTCCCTATGCTCCATTCATCTTGGGCATAAACAGCAGCAGTGAAGGCACTAACCATCGGAGTGCGAATGCGGAAAGGCGCATTGAGCCAATCCTGCATATACTCAGCCCCCACACTCAGCCGATTGTCCGGCAAATCAAAGACGCTCTTATATTGGGCGGTAAAACGCTGTTGTTTGTTTTGCAATGCCACATCGCCATCGTTATAGACAGGATGTATCAGCGTGCCGTCTTCCTGCACATATTCCTCTTCGGTAAAAACTTTGAAAAGGTGATAGTAATTATTGAGGTCATACGAAAAATCCAAAGTATGCACTGCCTTCTCGCCCTGCGTAAATCTAACACCGGTGCGTGCTCCGTAAGTGCGATAACGCATATCGTAATTGCTCCACTGCGGCTCGCCCATCGGTCGGCGCATCTCCTTGCCATAGCCTTCGGCAGAAGCATAGACCGTCCACCGTGCATTGAAATCGTATTCCAAACGCTCACTCAACGTGAGATTGTAATATCTATTGGCTGTTTTGGTAACAGAATTGTCAATGACTTTGCGCTTAAACCATTCCTGATCAGTATTCTTCCAGCCATCGGAATGACGAAAGGAAAGGGAAGTTTCACTGCTCAAACGACTGCCGGTCAGCCCCAAAAGATTGAACTGCTGCACATCGGCATACGAACCCACACGTGATGAGTTTCCCACACGCAAAGGAGCAGTATTGCGATTGGTAATGATATTGATAACACCGGCCATGGCATCGGAACCATAGAGCGATGACGATGCTCCTTTGACAATTTCAATACGGCGGATAGACTCGGTTGGGATTTTGCCCAAATCATTCTGCCCGCCCATATCGCCATGCAGACGCTTGCCATCCACCAAAATCAAAATATACTTATTGCCAAAGCCATTGAGCGTGATACCGGAACCCATTTCGGAGGGACTGAAATCGAATGCGGGGCTGAGCATGGAAAGAATGTCTTCGGCCGTGCGACCCTGCAATGCTTCAATTTGGGCACGGGTGATAACTTCGGTGCGCACGGGGGCCGTGCCCACAGTATGACGGGTACCGGTGCCGGTGACCACCACCTCGTCCAATGATATTTGTTTAGCTACGTTCGTGGTATCAGGCTGTTGTGCTTGTAATAAAGCTCCAAATCCCATGAATATCGACACCCAAGCTATACGCAAACTTTTTCTATTCATTGCGTAACCGTTTTCTTTTCTAAAAGGAGCAGGGACAATAGACATCGACCTTGCCACTTTTCCTCTTGTGACAATTTGTGATTTTTCTGATACAAAGATACACATTAACCTTACACATAGACCATATTTCCTGTCACGCAATCCTTTTCAATATAAGTCAATCCGAGCCCAAGGAACCATTAATAATATGTGATTTCGGATAGTGCTGATTTTTATGCATAAAATGAATTTAATTTATACATAAAACGCGCGCAATTTATGTATAAAATGAAATCAATTTGTGCATAAATTTTTCGGCACACCATAACACACCCCACACAAAGGCTTTTTGTGTATCTTTAGCCTATAAATAAAGTATCAATACGATCCTATGAATAACGAATTTCTGCAATTAGAAGAAGAAATCGTGCGTATGCTGCGCACGGTCTATGACCCTGAGATACCCGTAAACATCTACGACTTAGGACTGATTTACAAGGTGGAAACCACCGAAGACGGTGTTGCCAACATCACCATGACACTAACGGCTCCGAACTGTCCGGCTGCCGACTTCATCGTGGACGATACCAAACTCAAGGTGGAGAGCGTGCGAGGTATACACAAATGCAATGTGGAAATCACCTTCGAACCCGAATGGAATCAGGATATGATGAGCGAAGAAGCTAAATTGGAATTGGGCTTCCTCTAAAGATTAACCACAGCCCCCTACACAACAGACGATGGAGGAACAACAAGCCGCACCACGCACCCGGATTTATTTTGCCAGCGATGCCCATTTGGGTTCACCCTTTCATCGTAATCCGCTGGAGGCGGAACGCAAATTATGCCGATGGCTGGAGAGCATCCGCCGGGATGCTCGTGCCTTATACCTTTTGGGCGATATGTTTGACTATTGGTTCGAATATCGCCACGTGGTGCCCCAAGGCTTCACTCGCTTTCTGGGCAAACTGGCGGAATTGAGCGACCAAGGCGTAGAGATACACTTCCTCACCGGCAATCACGACCTCTGGATTCGGGATTATCTGCATCGTGAATTGGGCATCATACTGCATCGTCATGCCTTTGTGACCGAATTGATGGGCAAAACCTTCCGCCTATCGCACGGCGATGAAGAATATCGCCGTGAGAGCCGTGCCCAAGATTGGCTCTATCGCATTTTTCACAATCCCGTTTTGCGCATACTCTACGGCTCCATTCACCCGCGCTGGACGGTAGGACTGGCACAAGGGCTTAGCATACGCAGCCGCCGGCGAGGTCTGCGCATGGAATCCGAGGGACGCGTTCCCCATGCCCGCCGCAACGACTATTTCTCATTGGAAGAAGAACCACTGATACGGTTTGCCAAAGAACAAACCGCCCTCCACCCCGAAGTGGACTACTACCTCTTTGGGCATCGCCACCTATTGGTGGATATGGCACTGAAAGCCGACCGTCGGGTCATGATTTTGGGTGATTGGATACAATACTTCAGTTACGCCGTTTGGGACGGCACGCATCTCCGACTGGAGCAATTCGAAGCCGAGCAATAGCCTTCATCCTACCGACACTCCCTACCTTACATCTCTCTTATCTCATAGCTCAATTAAGTTATGGAATATTCGAATGCTTTTACCAAGACCACAATGTGAACTCCAATTTACTTGTTTATAGGTATTCCGGAGACTGCATTTTCATTATTTATGGGGATGGCACAATTCGATACACCTGCGTAATTTTGCCATGAGAGAAATCATTTTATTGCACACGGTATAAATACTTCTGCATGAAGCCTACCCCATCCACCTCCACCACCATGCCGGCCACGGAACTTTCCGCCGAGCTGCGCGTTTTTCTGCACCACATCTACGAATACGAAAAGGGGCTGCGCCGCATGGTATTGTGCACAATGCTTCACCACGATTGTGCCTTTGCCTGCAAACGACTTCGAGAACGTGGCATCAACTATCTGGTGCAACCCACACCGGGCAAGAAGCGTGTAAACATCTTCTTCGGTCACAAGGTCTGCATCGATGCCGTCAAACTTTTTGTGCAAGACCGTCCGCTCAACACACTCAATCCGGAAGAGGATTTTATCGTGGGAGCACTTTTGGGCTATGATGTATGCCAGCAATGCGAGCGTTATTGCCACCGCAAATCACTTTGCGACTGACCACATCTCATGGGCATATCCATCCCACGGCAATCCTTACAAAAAATACCTATCGGCAAGAAATTTGTACTTATGGAAACCCTAACACAAAAACATGGTGGTTGTGTCCTTTCCATTCCAATATAACCTTCTTGTTTTCATAATCTTTTTTATCCGTCTCGGGAGAGGCGGATATTTTTTTGTAACTGTGCGTGGAGGAATTGTTGCAAATTAAAAATAATAGCATATCTTTGCAGTGTACTAACTCAATGACACAGTGATGATACAAGCCAATAACATCAGTTTTTCATATCGCAGAGGACACAAGCTCTTCTCCGAAATGGATCTCCAACTGCCTCAAGGCACTATTACCGGACTGCTGGGGCGCAACGGCGAAGGAAAAACCACGCTGCTGAAACTCCTGAGCGGACAATTCTTTGTGCAAAGTGGCACGCTAAACGTTTTGGGATTTGACCCCGCCAAACGCCAAGTACCGTTTCTGAACGATCTCTTTTTCTTGCCCGAAGAAGTAAGTTGCCCTTCTATCTCCATTCGAGAGTATTTCAATATCATTACTCCTTTCTATCCCAAGTTTTCGTATGAGATGGCAGAGGAAGCCATGGCAACTTTCGATCTGGACTGGCGAATGAACCTCAGCAAGGTTTCGCAGGGACAGAAGAAAAAAGCGGTGATTGCATTGGCTCTTTCGTTACAGACTTCGCTGCTGCTCATGGACGAACCCACCAATTCGCTGGACATCCCCTCCAAGAGTGCATTCCGCCGAATGCTGGCAGCACATACCACTAACGAACAGACAGTGATTATCAGCACGCACCAAGTGCGTGATCTGGAGCAGCTCATTGACCGCATCGTGATGCTGGAGCACAATCAAATCATCTGCAACGAGTCCATTGCCCGACTGGAAGAGCTGTTCACTTTCCATCAAATCACCGGAGCCGCCATGCGAGCCGAAGCTCTCTACACCGAACCTTCGGTGCTGGGCGAAGTGGGTGTATTCCGCAATACAGGCAACGAAGAGAGCAACTTCTCCATGGAACTGTTCTTCGATGGCATGATTGCCAAACGCGAAAACTTCACCAACATTATCGACAGCAATAAAAAATAAGCAACATGGCACACAATCCTTCTTTCTCATTCGGCCGATTGGGCTTGCTCCTCAAGATGGAGTGGTTTGCCAACCGCCGCCCAGTGCTGTTTTTCAGTCTGCTTTTCACGGCCGCCGTGTTTGCCGTACAGACGTTTTTCGTATTCCTTAGCGGCAGGCTAACCTCCTTTTTCCCCAATCCGCTGGTCACATACTCCGTGTTTTCCATAGCTCTCTCACTCTACGCCTTTTTACTGATCAATCGGCGCATGAACCGCTCGGACACGGTGGCACATACCATACTGCCGGCCACAGCATGGGAGAAGTTTATCATATTCTTGCTGATTTACTTTTTCTTTACCCTCCTGATTTGGGCGTGCAATCAGCTGTGCTACACCATGAGCTATACACTCAGTGCGACGGTAACCGTCAGGGAAGTAGCTCCCGCATACCTATGGTATAATCCGTATTTCGCCTCCGGTATAATCAATGATTTTTTGCCATCTACCCCTCTGGAATTGGATGCCCAAAACATGATAGCCATGAGCATAGCCACCTCGTTATACACGTTGGGTTCGTTCCTGCTGCCGGCGGTGTATATGCGCAAAAACATCCATGCCCTGCTAATGGCCATGGCCATGCAAATCGTAATGATAATGGTGGTGAGTTTTACGGCTGTATCCATCAAAGAAACCGAATGGTTGCAAAATACGACTAACACGGTAGCCGGCTTTATTTGGACTATATCTATCCCCTTTGGCGTAGTGGGACTCATCTACCTGCTACTAAGTTATCGCATTATCAAAAACAAACAACTGCGATCATAATGCCTCACACGGTTAATAGAATAGGTGCACTGCTTCAAGCAGATTGGCAGCAAAACAGGAAGCATCTGCTACTCTTTACCCTGCTCTTTGTGCTGGTGGTTGTAACTGTGATAGAGTTTATACTCCACATCATGAACTTATCCGATATGGATGGCAAGCATTACGATGTACTGGTCATGGTACACCCCACATTCATATCCGGCTTTTTCATGATAGCCTATTATCTCTATTTACTCCGTTTCATCAACCAACGGGTAAACCGCTCGCCGGTACCGTCATACGAATTGATACCTGCACGTGTGGGCGAAAAGTTCACATCCCTGATTATCGCCATGTTCTTTTTCATGGTGCTATGCTGGGTGGGTATCCAATTGTCTTATACGCTGCTCTATCTGCTGAATTGGGATGCGGCGCGCACAAACTGCATGCTTTATCTGTGGTATAATCCTCTCCCGCGTCCTTCCCACGAGGAATTTTCATTAGGTATAAACTTGTTGGAATCTTTCTCCATGACAAGCATGCTTATCGGATCAATGTTTTTCTGTGGCATTTCCTGCCGCAGAGGCATACACAGTCTGCTGATGCTGATGGGTATCTGGGTGCTTTGGCTGCTGATGCTGGGATTCTGTCATAACCTCCTGAAACTTCCCTCAAATGGTGTTACGATATTGACCATCTTTGCCGGCATTACACTGATGGTGTGGAGTTATATAAATCTTAAAAAACGACAATTACGATGATATTTTTAGAAGACCAACCGATATTTCTTCAGATTGCGGACTGGATTGCCGACCGCATTCTGGACGGCACCTTCCCCACCGATGGCAATGTGCCCAGTATGCGCGAATTGGCTATGCGCATGGAGGTGAACCCCAATACGGCCATGCGTGCCGTGGAGCGACTGCAACGCGATGGGCTGATTTACCCCAAAAGAGGTATTGGCTACTATGTGGATGCAGCAGCACGCGAACGCATCCTAAAGGCTCGCATCGAACGATTTCGCAAAGAGCGCGTGCCGGCATTGGTGGAAGAGATGCTGCTATTGGACATCTCACCGGAAGGGCTGAACGAACAAATCTGCGAAGAGATGGCGGCAAGGACGGCCAATGCCTCTGCACAAACCGAAAACCAATAACCTTAATGACGTAAATAAACAGTAATTCTTTTTATACGCTTTCTAATGAAAAGCCCCCGAGGGCGCGAGATGCGTCTTCGGGGGCTTGTTTTACACAATGATGTGATTGTACACACAATCAGCAACCTGTTTTTACTTCCATAGAGTGATGATTAGCGGGCAAAGGTTAGTCCGTTCTGTTTCCTCCAGGCTCCGCGGGTAAAGTCGGGGATTTCCACCGGCATACTGCCATTGAGCACAGAGCGTTCGCTCAGCTCCACAATGCAGCTCCATTCGACCGCATCATATACATCTTGATCCAAAGGCAACCCACGTTGCAGACAATAAATCAAACGATAGTCCATAATAAAATCCATTCCGCCGTGTCCGCCCACCTTGCGCGCCAATTCGCCGATTTCCCTGGAGAAAGGATGCTCATATTCACGCAGCACAGAATCTAACTTCTCTTGGTGCAAAGGACTGTGATAGTCCGGCTCCAGAGCAATCTGCTTGACGGGATACTTGACAGCAAACCCCTTGGTACCGCTCACCTTGTGGATGCGGTCGTAAGGGCGCGGACTGGACACATCGTGCTGAATCAGAATGGTATGACCCTTATGGGTGCGAATGAGCGTGGTGTTCATGTCGCCCATCTTATAAATCTGACGGGCTTCCGGCGAATTGGCACCATACTTCTCGGTGGCAAACTTGGTCAGACCGAACTGATTGGTGCTCATGGATACAAGGTAATCCATCTTATCGCCACGATGAATATTCATAATCTGGCAGATGGGTCCCAAACCGTGCGTGGGATACACGTTGCCGGTATGTGCTTCGTTCCAACGTCTGCGCCAATCGTTGTGATAACCGCCCTTAAATTCCTCGCCGAAATTATAAGCATGAAGATTGTGGATATAAGCACCTTCACCATGAATTACTTCGCCGAAAACGCCCTGCTGAGCCATATTGAGCGTGGCCATTTCGAAGAAATCGTAGCAGCAGTTTTCCAACATCATGCAGTGTTTGCGAGTTTTCTCGGCTGTGTTGACCAGCTTCCAGCAATCGGCTATGGTCATGGCTGCTGGCACTTCCACCGCCACATGCTTGCCATGCTCCATGGCATAGACTGCCATGGGCGTATGTGTGGCCCAATCGGTGCAAATATAAATCAAGTCTATTTCGGGGTCTTCGCAGAGTTTTTTCCACGATATACTATCGGCAAAGACCATGGCAGGAACCTTCTTACCGTGCTTCTTGATTACGTCTTGGCAATACTGCACATTCTGTGGCATGATATCTGCCAAACCGCGCACCTCCACACCATCAATATACATATAACGCTCCACGGCGCCACGCCCACGCATGCCCAAACCAATAAAACCGATACGTACCACGGGGATGGGTTTGGCTCTAAGCCCAATCACATCAGTCTGACCGGCAGGACGTTCGGGCACAGGCGTGCTCAACATCCCGGGGGCACATGTTCGCTGTGCATGCGCACCCATCAGCAGAGCCATCAAGACCAGTGCGGTAAAAAGAATTTTTCTCATAAATCGCTTACTGTTAAAATGTTAAAATTCACTCGTAAAATGGAATTTGATATTGGGAAAATCCTGCTGAGCCATCGAGAGCACATAGCCGGAGTCGGCCAAATAGACATCACGTCCGGCGATATCTTTGGCCATATACTGCGCTTTGCGTTTTTTGAAGGCATCCAGCTGTGCCAAATCATCGCTCTCTATCCAACAAGCCTTATAAAGGCTGATAGGCTCCCAGCGGCACTGCGCCTGATACTCGTGCAGGAGGCGATACTGTATCACCTCGAACTGCAACTGCCCCACCGTGCCGATAATCTTACGGCCGTTGAACTGATTGACAAATAACTGTGCCACACCCTCGCCCATCAGCTGATCAATACCCTTGGCCAACTGCTTGGCTTTCATCGGGTCGGCATTTTCGATATATTTGAATTGTTCGGGGGAGAAGCTGGGCAAGCCCTTGAAATGGAGATTTTCGCCCTCGGTAAGTGTATCGCCAATGCGGAAATTGCCCGTATCGGGCAGCCCCACGATGTCGCCCGCATAAGCCTCATCCACAATCTCCTTCTGCTGCGCCATGAATGCCGTGGGACTGCCAAAGCGCATCAGTTTGTCCAAACGGACATGCTTGTAATTCTTATTACGCTCGAACCGCCCGCTGCATATCTTCACAAAAGCGATGCTGCTGCGATGATTGGGATCCATGTTGGCATGTATCTTGAACACAAAGCCACTGAATGGTTCTTCGTACGGGTCCACTACACGCTCTTCAGACGCTATGGGGCGTGGCGAGGGGGCAATATCAAGGAAACAATCCAACAATTCCTTCACACCGAAGTTGTTCAATGCCGAGCCGAAAAACACAGGGGCGATTTCGCCACGCAGATAAGCCTCACGGTCAAACTCCGGATATACACCGGCTATCAACTCCAAGTCCGCACGCAATTTCTCTGCCTGCACCGGCGTGATGAACTTCTCCAATTCGCCCTCTTTTTCGCAATCCACCGTCACACTTTCGGTAATCTGCTGCTTGCTGGGCGTGAAGAGATTGAGTCCGCCCTCGTAGATATTGTAAACACCACGAAAACGCTGTCCGATGTCGATGGGCCAGCTGAGCGGTCTTACTTTGATTTGCAGTTCTTCCTCCACTTCGTCCAGAAGGTCAAAAGCATCCTTGCCCTCGCGGTCCAACTTATTGATATACACAATCACGGGTGTGTGGCGCATCCGGCAGACTTCCATCAGGCGGCGTGTTTGCAGCTCCACCCCTTTGGCACAGTCTATCACAATGATAACGCTATCCACCGCCGTCAGCGTGCGGAAAGTATCTTCGGCAAAATCCTGGTGACCCGGCGTATCAAGGATATTGACTTTGTGGTCACGGTAGTTAAAACCCATCACAGAGGTTGCCACCGATATACCGCGCTGCTTCTCTATCTCCATCCAGTCGCTGGTGGCGGTTTTCTTGATTTTGTTGCTCTTTACGGCTCCTGCCACATGGATGGCCCCCCCGAAGAGTAGTAATTTTTCGGTCAGAGTGGTCTTACCCGCATCAGGGTGACTGATAATGGCAAAAGTGCGCCGCTTATCAATAGCCTCTTTCTGTTGGCTCATGTAGTTGTTCTATCAATTTAGTAAGCCCCACGCTCCAATGCGGAGGGACTATATTATACAATTTTTGCAGACGTTGTTTGCTCAGCACACTGTATGCCGGACGAGCCGCAGGCGTGGGATACTGAGCCGTGGTAATGGGGTGGATACCCTCCGAGGGCATCAAACCGGCCCGATGGAGCAATGTGTATGCCATATCGTACCAGCTGCACACACCGCTATCGGAATAATGCAACAACCGGGTGCGGAAGCAGCCCTCTGCGGCTGCCAGCGCACAAATACGGATGAGGCACTCCGCCAAATGCGGTGCGTATGTGGGTGTGCCCACCTGGTCTGTCACCACGTTCAGCACCGTGCGCTCGGCTCCCAGCCGAAGCATGGTAAGGGCAAAGTTATTGCCAAACGGCGAATAGAGCCACCCCGTGCGCACCACCAAGGACTTGCCCTCCGGCATAACACTCCGGACAGCCTCTTCGCCCAAGATTTTGGTTCTGCCATAGTGATTGATGGGATGCGTGGCTGCCTCCTCGTCCAGAGGCTGCGAAGCCGTACCATCGAACACGTAATCGGTGCCGATATGCAGCAATAGAAATCCCATGCGGACGCAATCCGCAGCCAATAATCCGGGAGCTTCGCCATTGATGCGCTGCGCCTCTTCCCGTTCTTGCTCGGCCTTATCCACAGCCGTATAGGCAGCGGCATTCAGCACAATGGTGGGCAGTGTGACATCTATCCGTTGCGATGTGCAATAACGCTCCAATCCACCCACCTCGGCTATATTCCAATCCGAATGTGCGGCAGCATACAGCCGTATATGGGGCCATGCACCGATGGCGGCAACTACCGAACGCCCCAACTGTCCTCCGGCACCGGATAAGATTATATTAAAAGGTTGTTCAGGCATATTAAAATCATTCTGCATCTTCCGGGAGGAGGTCTTTTTTATTATAGGCATCTGCCAGCATGGCCAGCAGCGTTCCGATTTGTTTGAGCGAAGTCAAGGTATCGGCAGAGAGTTCGCGACCGGCCAAACGCATGGTCACAGCACCATAAAGCGCATTCAGAGCCGTTTCTATCTCCCCCTCGCTTTGGGATGCCGCACCCTTGGCACGCAACTGCACCAGAGCCGGCAGCGTTTTGTAATACACGCCACGATAAAGCCCCTGTGCCGGATCCCGAACCAGCTTTTGACTCAATTCCTCCAGCTGCATCACCAGAATGCGATTGACATCCAGATGTCCTCGCTCTCGCTTGCCTTCGGTCAGCATCATTTCGTTTAATTCGGCATACCAGCGACGGATGCGTTGCAGCGTATCCGCATCGGTCTGATACCGACTGAGTATCAGACGGTCTATATTATCCGGATTACATTCGGCCGCACGTATCAAATCCTCCACCTGCCACATATACAACAGGTATTCGCAGATATTGTCGCTTCGCTTTTTTTCGGCAATAATCATCGGCTATATATTATATGATGGCAAGACCGCCGGAAGAGGTTTCCTTATAGAGGCTGGGCAGGTCGTGCCCGGTCTGACGCATCACCTCCACCACCTGGTCGAAGGTCACACGGTGACTGCCATCGCTGAAATTACTGAAAGTATTCGCATCCAAAGCACGGGCGGCGGCAAAAGCATTCCGCTCGATGCAGGGTATCTGCACCAATCCGCACATCGGGTCGCACGTCAGCCCCAAGTGATGCTCCAGTGCCATCTCGGCAGAATATTCAATTTGAGTCAGCGAACCGCCGAACAACTGCGATGCAGCCACCGACGCCATCACGCAACCCACGCCCACTTCGCCCTGGCAACCCACCTCGGCTCCGGAAATGGAAGCATTGGTGCGCACCACATTGGCAAAAAGAGCTGCCGAGGCCAACGCACGGTGAATGCGAGTATCGGTAAATTCGCGCGTTTCCTGCAAATAATACAGTACCGCAGGCACCACACCGCTGCTACCGCATGTGGGAGCCGTCACTACCCTGCCGCCGGAAGCATTCTGCTCGCTCACCGCCAAAGCATAGGCATACACCTGACCACGAGCCTGTAAACTGTGACTGAAGGATTTGCTCTTAATCAGATAAGTAGCCGCCTTGCGGCGCAAACCCAAGCCTCCGGGCAGCACCCCTTCGGCCAGCAAACCCTCACGCACGGATTGCCTCATGGCATCCCATACCTCTGCCATATAATCCCAGATTTCGGGACCTTCATATCGCTCCACATACTCCCAATAACTCAAACCCTCCGGGGCTATCACTTTGAGTATATCATTGATGGTATTTTCGGGATAAACCTCCTTGGTGTGCTGTTCATTGAAATCATTATTGGCCAAAATACCGCCACCGATGCTATATACCTCGAAGCTCTCGATGAGCTTGCCCTCGGCATCGAACCCCTCATACAGCATACCGTTGGGGTGAAAAGGTTTGAACTCCTTGGGCTTCCATACGATGTCGGTGGGAGCTGCCGGCTCCAGCACATCCAAGATGGCCACATCCGTCATGTGTCCCTTGCCGGTGGCAGCCAAACTGCCATAGAGCGTTACCGTGTAATGAGCGGCGCGGGGGCAACGCTCCAGAAACATCTCGGCGGCACGGTGCGGCCCCATGGTGTGACTGCTGCTCGGACCATTGCCGATGCGATATATTTGTCTGATTGATTCCATACAGTATGCGTAAAAGTGATATTACTATTCCACAATACAAAATTAGCCAAAAGTAAGCACAAAGTAAGCATCATAATTGTGCCGAAAAATTTCATGCATGTTTTGGTGAAAATTTATGCATAAAACGCACGCAATTTATACATAAAATGAAATCGATTTATACATAAAATTTCAGCTCTTTCTATCTATAAGGGAATAAGCACGTTAGACAACGTGCTCAATTTAACCCCCCAAAAGGCCCTCCTCACCGAGGAGGTGGCACATGAAGCCCGAAGGGCGAATGTGACGGAGGTGGTATCCCACAAAAGCACTATTCGCCGACACGATACCACCTCCGTTGTACGCCGTTGGCACACAACGACCCCTCCGAAGGGGTACCTCGGCTTACGCACGAAAACAACGCAGCAATTTACCCTTTACGACACAACCTCTTATAACTCAAAAATCATTTACCCAAAGAAACATTATTTTAACAAGCATACAACCGCCCTGAATTTTGCAATATATGCTTATCAAATCCTAATTATTAATAAAAAGTGATTAAAAATATTTGTTTTGCTTATATTTTGTTTATACATTTAGGCAATCAAAAACATTCTGCTCATTTACAGCGATACCGGACGC
>CAMFNC010000027.1 GCA_945965245.1 uncultured Porphyromonas sp.
TTCATCGTTTTGGAATATAAGCCTTCCAGAGTCATCTTCACGCCACCGGGCAGGTTAGCATCGAAAGCCAAATTGGCACGAAGCACTTGCGGATACTTGAAGTTTTTGTCCATCAAGTCGATTTCGGTGGGTACCACACCCTTCGGAACGAATTGGTTATTGGGGTCTGTGCTATACTTGAAATCTGCGGGGAAATCTTTGGGCTTATTGATGCGAGTACGGCTGTATTCCACACCACTGTTTGAGAAACTGTTAGACACCCAAACAAAAGGCACGCGACCGGTGAAGATACCCACACCACCGCGGATTACGTTGCGTGTGTCGGGCAATGTGTAGCGGAAGCCGATACGTGGAGAGAACAAAGGCTTGGATTGAGGCAGCTGGTTGGTAGCCACATTGTATTCTTTGGCGATGGCAGACGAATTGAATGTTTCGTTGGCAGTCGGTTTGTCGAAGAATACGGGCATATCCACACGGATACCGTAGGTCAAACGCAGATTGTCGTTGGTACGCCATTCATCTTGCAGATAAACACCGAACTGAGCAGCACTGAAAGAGGGAGCCCAACGCTTGCTGCCGGTAATGTCTTCGCGCGAGAAAGAGTAGTTGTATTCTTTGGGCATGGCTTCTGTGGCAGTGCCGATAGACAGGAAGTCATCCAGAGACTTATAGACATAAGAACCGAAGTTTTCGCGGATGAAGAGATTCTTCATTTGGAAGAATTCATTGTGAGTACCCAATACGATGGAGTGATTACCGGCAATGAATGTAAGGTTATCGGTCAATGAATAGATATCTTGATCCAACATATTGGCAGGAGAGTAACGCTCGGTACCGAATTCGATAGAACGGGTGTCATCGCCTGATTTGGTCAGCTCAATTTTGGTGTAAGGAGTGGGCTGACCAGAGATTTCGCGGTGGTCGCGCACTCTATTATAGCTCACACGCAATTCGTTTTGCACTTTGTCCGAGAAACGAGAGTTCAACTCACCCACGATAGAGTGTGTCTTATTGGCCATTGTATAACCGTTGTCATTAAATCTCAGAGCGTTACGTCCGTTGCCGTATGAAAGTTTATTGGCATCCAAATAGCTGTAGCGCAAAGTCATATGGTGAGCATTGTTGATATTCCAGTCCACACGAGCCAAGGCTTTTTTGGAGCCGGTGGGGATGTTTCTGGACCCATAGCCACCGCCATTATAACCATTATAGAGGCTTTTGATTTTATCCAATACCAAGTCAGCTTCTGCCTTTTCAATCAAAGAGCCTTCACCGATATTGTATGAAGAAGGGTAGACCTCATTTACATACTCGAAGTTACCGAAGAAGAAAAATTTGTCTTTTACGATGGGGCCGCCGAATGTGGCACCCAACGTCTTGCTGGTTTGGTCGCCCAACTTCTTGCGCTCTTGAATTCCCTTGCCCGGGGTTGTGCCGGCGAAGTTTTCATCATTGTAATAACCGTAAACAGAGCCGTGGAAGGTGTTTGTGCCGGACTTGGTAATGGCGTTTACACCACCGCCGGTGAAACCACCTTGGCGAACGTCGAAGGGTGCGATAACCACTTGAACTTCTTGGATGGCATCCAAAGAGATGGGGTTGGCACCGGATTGACCTCCGTTCGTACCGCTTCCGGAAAGACCGAATACGTCATTATTGATCGTACCGTCGATTTGGAAACTGTTGTAGCGGTTATTGGCACCGGCAAAACTTGTGCCACTACCGGCAGCCACAGCTTGCGGCGTCAGGCGAGCCACATCGAAGATGCTACGGTTGATGGTCGGAGTGCTGGCAATGATTTTGGAATTGAAGTTGGTGGCGGCACCGGTCTTCTGTGTATTGAAGCGAGAAGAGCGAGAACCTTTTACCACAACGCCCTCCAAAGCTTTGGCATTTTCTTCGAGCACCACATCAAAGTCGAAAGTTTCACCCAAACCGAGGTTGATGTCTTTGAATTCTTTGGTATTGTAGCCGACGTAAGAAACGGTAATCAGATAGGGACCGCCCGGACGCATACCCATTATGGCGAAGTTACCGTTCAGATTGGTCACTGCACCATACACCGTACCGGAGGGTAAGTGCTTGGCCTGCACAGATGCACCAATCAATGTCTCATTTTTACTGTCGGTGATTTTACCGCTCATGGCAGAGCTGGTCACTTGAGCTATAGCCAAGTTGCTCATGCCGAGAAGCATTACCAAAGACAGCGCAAATTGAAGTAAAAATTTCTTCATAATCTTAACTGTTAGTGAATAATGTAATCTTGAATATTTTAACGTTTGAAAAATTACGAGACCAAAGATACGGACGTGATGTTACAATCGGGTCATGCCCAATTTTCGGGCAGTAATTCAATGACGTTTCCATCCGGATCTTGGATAAAGTAAACGCCGGCACGAGGATTTTCCTGCACCACGCAATTCATTTCGCGGTGTAAACGGAGCATCTCTTCATAGCAACCTCGTATCCTCATGGCTAAGTGTGTGTTGTTTGCTACCGGCTCATACGGCTCTTTCCGATCGTGCATATAGGTTAATTCCAAAAGAAAAGAGGGACTGGCATTGTCACTCAGATAGACCAATGTGCGATCGCCGGCAGAACCCTGCTTGCGAGCCGTTTCGTGCAGTCCCAATGCCTGCTTATACCAGGCTATGCTCCGCTCCAAGTCGAGCACGTTGAAATTAAGATGAGCAAAGCAGGTCTTTGCTTCCGTGGGCATTATCATAAAGCCTTCTTTTAATAGTGCCGCAAAGTTACAAAAAAAGAGGCAGTTTGATATGTTTTAGCTGTAAGATTCCATGCGATATGCGAAAAAACAGGCTGCAACCGGACATGGGTGCAGCCTGTCGGATTTTAACAAAAGTTTTTTTGACTTGCCTAAATTTGTCTATCGAACCCTTCTCAGCGTTATGATTTCGTCATCGTTTTTAAGATCGCTACGTAATATTATCTCCTCTTCGTTGAATTTTTCGAACCACCAAACACCATTGATAGCTCCATAAGCATATTTACCAAATGTAAACTTTATATGTTTGGATGATAATTTATAGGTGAATTCTATTTAATTTGTTCCGTTCCTTTCCAGACAGTTTCCGATAATTTTTTTTCGATGGTCGGGCTTACAGGCTCATCTGCAGATTTCTTGCAAGAAGATAAAAAGAAAAATGAAACACACATGATGACTAAAATGCCATAAATATTCAGCCGATTAGTTAGATTGTAATGTTTTCATAAATTATAAAGCTATTATAGTTAAATTTTCCAAATATTCACTGCTGATCTTTTTTTTGGGCAAATCTTTCTATCTCATGCCTAAATTATCT
>CAMFNC010000028.1 GCA_945965245.1 uncultured Porphyromonas sp.
GCGTTACATCCGACAACTTCTGCACTTTCAAACTTTCGGTTGTAATCAGCCTTTCGATAGCTTTCTGTTGATCCTTCTTCATATCCAAGAGTGATTTGAATTGGCTTTTGCGGCATCCTCCCATCACAAGGAGCAACGCCAGACCAGCTATCGCATAAAAGATTGTTCTTTTCATCTGTGTATTATTATCTATAATAGTTTTTATTTTCTACTTCCAACTCTTGCAGAAACAGCGACAATGCCTCGTCCAATGTGCCCACATATTCGGCACCTGCTGCATTATGGTGTCCGCCTCCGCCAAAAGCCCGCTCGGCAATTCCATTCACCGCAAAATCACCCAACGAACGCAAAGATATTTTGATTTGGTCTTCATCTTCACGTATCAGACAACTACATGCGATGCCTTCAATATCCAAAGGCATATTCACGAAGCCTTCGGTATCGCCTTTTGTGGCACCAAATCGCTTCAGTTCCTCTTTATTTAACGTAATATATGCTGCTTTCTTATCCGGTATAAGCGTCAATTTTTCATTCAGCACAAAACCTCGAAGACGTATCTGATTTTCGCTATTGCGGTGAAACAACTCATCTATCACCTGGTTTTTATCGGCACCCAACTCAATCAAACCGGCCATGGCCATATAGACTTCCGGACGGGAAGAATTGTGCATAAAGCAACCGGTATCCGTAATTATGCCGGTAAGCAAAGCCTTGGCTGCTTCTGGTGTGATATGAGACTCCCACCCCATGGCCAGAGCCAGAAAATAAACTAATTCACATGTGGATGAGGTTTGCGGATAGCTGAATACGAAATCGAAAGAATCGGTAACAGGATAGGGATGATGGTCTATCATAAAACGCCGGGCTTCGGGATGCATAAGTACCTCCTGCAAAGCTTCCCAACGGACACGACGCGGAGCATTGAAATCTATGCAGCCCACCATATCGCACGCCCGGATAATAGCCAAAGTTTCTTCGGGATTTTCCTGATATACCATCAATCGATCAAAGCCGGGCACGCCATCCAAATAGGTCGGAGCGCAGTCCGGCGTTATGGTATGAACCACACTGTCGGGATACACATTGCGCAAAAGGGCTGCCAAACCCAACACACAGCCCACGGTATCACCATCGGGACCCACATGGGTTATCAGAGCTATCTGTTTGGCCTCAGAAAGTGCCTCTGCAAAGGTCTTTAGTGCCGATGGCTCCCATTGCACATCACACAACATCTTTCGTTGATATTCCATATTCATTCTTTGACTGACAAAGATAACCAATTCTACCTTTATATAGGGAGCAAACGCAGCAAAGCCACACCCAAATCGGCATGGCTTTGCATAAATATATCTCAAGGAAATACTTTCCGCAAATATTAATAGAAGCGTGAGCGATTATCTTCTATCTTGATGTCCTGAATCAAGAAGTTAAATGCACGATAGCTCATTTGGCGACTGAGGTCTGCACGGCGTTGCATCGTGGCGGCAGACTTTAATGTTTCGGGTTGCATACGCTTCACTTCCGCCAAAGGCTGAACCACCATTACTTCACTACCTGCCACAAACGGAGCAGACACCTTGCCCACGGCAGTAGTCATGGCATAAGCGTTGAACTGGGGTGCTTCCGAACCACGAACCTGATAAGATACGTCCACCAAAGAATCTATGGTGGCACCCATAGCTTCGGCATAGGCATCCAGCGTAGCAAGGTTCTTGGCCTTCAGAGTGGCCACCAATTTTTCCCCACGCTTATCCACCATCAAACGGCTCTTGATTTGCTCCTTGATTGCATCATCCAGCGGTGCATAACCGGCAGGCAGCTGCTTGGCCACAGAAGCAATTACCAGATTGTCCGAACCGGAGCGGAACAGTTTTTCGCCGATTTCACCTTCGCCGGCTTTAATCGCCCAGCTTACGATTTCACGAGAATCGGGAATGGCATCCAATTGGGCAGATTGCGTAGAGACCACAGCATTGCGTTTTACGCTAATACCGGCAGCTTCGGCTTTCTTGGCCATATCCTCAAACTTACCGCCTGCAATGAGGATATTGTTGATTTGGCTGTACTTCTCATTATAAGTTTTATCCGAGAAGATTACGGGGATACCCACATAGGCAAACTGATACTTCTCTACATTTTCTGTCGGCTTTTCAGCTTTCAGGAAGAAAGTACCATTGGGCTGATCCATACGAACGATGCTGCCAACAGGTTTGGAGTAAATATCGCCGATACCCATATTCAAGGCTGCAGACTCCGTAACCTCGCTGTGAGGCATACCATAATTATCGGGGAATGACAGCAAACCTCCCTCTTCACGAGTCTGCGGGTCCACGCTGTACTTTTTGGCCATTTCGGCAAAGTCTGCACCACCTTCCAAAACCTTATAGAGCGAATCGGCTTTCTTGCTCATGGCAGAATCCAACGCAATCAGACGCACATTAACAGAAGCGGGACCGCTTTTCTTGCCAACGAGCTTTACGATATTGTAGCGATCGCTCACCATTTCGGGATTGTTCACAGCCCCTGGTGCAGCCGTCTTGATAAACTCAACCACGTCTGTGCCCATACCGAATTGTTCGAGTTCGGCTGCAGTAAAGTAGGTCTTGGCATAGAACTTTTCGTTAAAAGTACGAATGGCATTTTCCACATCGGTGCTATTGGCCAATTCCGAAACAGCCTTATCCTTTTCGGCAGCAGCCGTTTTATAGTCATCGGCCGAGGGTACCACCTTCATGTTAATATAATTCACCTGCGTAGAGGGGAACTTCATGGCAAAGAATTCCTTATGCTCATCGTAGTATTTCTTGATTTCATCATCGGAAATCTTAATAGAATTATCATCGATGGCAGTGGAAGCCGAACGAACGAAAGCCACATTACGTGCTCCTTTACCCTGTTCCAACTCCAAATCCACCTTATTAATAGCATAAGAACGAGAAAGCAATGCGCCCAGTTTCTCCTGCAAACGGGTAGTCAGCACCACCTGTTGCAGTTGATTCCATTGCTGCTGAATCTGGCGCAGATAAGGCTGCTGCTCGGCAGGCATGGAATTGATGTTGTTATCGCTGATCTGACGAATAAATCCGTTCACGGCTTCGGGATCGGCTGTATTGATACCGAACTGACTGAAGAACTGCTGAGCGGCAGGAGAAGGCTGCACACCTTCGCCACGTATCAGGGCATACAATTCGGCAGGACGAACCTTCATACCAATGGCTTCGGATACGTTTTTGAGTACTTCATTGGTCACAAACTCTTGCATCAACCGATTGTTGAGCATCATGCGCTGCTCATCGTTAAGTTTCTGTCCTTGCTGCTCAGCAGCTTGTTCCATCACTTTGAGGCGATCCTGATACTCATGGATAGAAATTTTCTCACCATTAATGTTGAGAACCACTTCCTTCGATTTCTGGAAGAATGAAGAACCGGAGCGCAAACCATCGCCAATGATAAAGGCGAAAAGAGCTACTGCAATCACAGTAATAAGAAGCACGGTGTTGCTTCTGATTTTTTCTAAAGTTGCCATTTATGATTATTTAATTATAATTTTTACCATTCAAGAGCACAAAGATACAAAGTGTGTATGACTTGACCATACAAAACAGATATACAAATCTAAAAAGTACAGGTTCGACTTAAGCACAGATGCACTACTTATTATGCTTTCCGATAAAAAGCAACCGCTATCAGTGAGTTTTTAGCTCTTTGATAGCGGTTGCTCTTTGCAAATGATAGTTGATTTAGGGAGATGGGTGTTCCGACGCACCCCACACAACTGAGAATCTCCGATATCAATTCTTATCTTTCACGCATCGGATCACACCGGATGTTCCCGGATTGGCACTCCAGATATGGAATGAACCTTGGGCTCCAAGAGCCTGAAATACCATGTAACCATCCGGACTGGATGTGCTTGTATTAGTACAGGTCAAGTACTGTTGACCACTTGCCCAGCCTGACCAAAAAGAGGGTATACCATTGTTCTGAATCTCCGCTGCCATGATAAATCCCATTTCTCGGAATGTGGGCATACGCCAGTCTCCCGGTTTGTCGAAACGTCCTTCCTTATACGTAGAGCACGGATTGCCTGCCGTTATATTGGCTCGTGTGCTCCAGCCCGTCACATTCTGTTTGGCCACCCAGAAGGAATAGGTAGGTCTGTCATGATCGCCCCAAATATCATGCGGAGGGACTTCTCCCGTGCTGATGATTTCACTCTGAGGTCGATACAAGTGTGGATTGGCCAGTACCAATTCCAACCAAGCCGGATCTGAACCGCTGGCAGGGCGTACTCCGGACATAATTCGAGATCCCTCTGCATATTTGTCAGTACCCGGCAAACGCCCCAAATTGCGGAAGCAGCGATGTGAATAGTTTTTATTGTAACCATATAAGGCAGCGCCGGAAAGTCCATTTCTGTAGTCGGCATTGATGGCGAAGCTCTGCGATGACCACAAGTAATACGGGTTCTGATATGTAGTATTCCCGATACTGCTGCTCACGAAGCTGTAATTACGTCTATCTCCCGTTTGAACCACGCTATTCCAAAGGCGTACCGATGGCGGCAAAGCCTGCTCACACAAGCCGGTTTCTATCAGCTGTCCAATATCCGGGAGGTACCACCGAATTTCGCTATTGTCTATCACATTGTTCTGATTATTGTCTCGGTTACGCAACAGACATCCGTACAAGGTACTCTTTACCCAATCATGAGGCCAATAATCTTGGTCTGTATATTTGCCTCCCATCAAATCCCCCCATTTGACTGCACCATTAAGGATCCCAGACCACTTTAGCTTTAGTAAATCGGTCCAATGCGTCCAACCCAAATAATCTATAGGGGTTTGTGAGGCGGCTGATGTATATCCATCCGTAAATCCCAATTCATTGATGGATTCCATTCCATAAGCCTCATAACCGTTTGCCGTGGGGATGAATACGGTATAAATGGGGAGTTGCTCAAAACGAATAAACGGTTCGGAATAATAGACCGACTTACCATCACGACTGAGATGACGTTTCTTATAGAATGTCATGGTGCGTGGGGGCTTATTCACGTATGCTTCCCATTCTACTTTTTGCCCTGTAAGCGGATGCGTTTCATAGACATACTCATCAAAGTACACCGTAAAGAAAGCCTTCTTCCCGGTAGCAGTCGAGGCATCTTGGTAGTCAAAAATGGTAGCATCTTCGCGTGTATAAAGGTCAGATGCATTCGTGATCAGCTTCTGGTATTCTCTTCTGAGTACTCCCATAAACCAACGTACATCTCGCTGAACATGATCATTGTATGCAGGAAGCCCTCCTGCATTTAATGACGGATAGCGAATAATTTGGTCCTGTGTTCCTTGCCAATAATAATATTCAGGCCTGCCCACTCTCTTAGTCATTGGGTTTTGGCGGAATTCGACCCATTTGCACAAAGCATCCACACGCGTTTTCAAAGCAGGGTCGGCATCATAGCTCGCAATGGTAAATTCCTCCGAGCCGAAAGGTGTTTTGACCACACAGTAGATTTCATCGGGATTCATATTGCGCAACTCGGCTTCCGTGATGATCCAGCGCAACTGGTCATAATGAGAGTCGATCTTATAATTGTTGTACCGCTGTGCTGCATTGCCCTCCACTTGTGTATATCGCTCGCTGTCCGGACCATACGTTTCCGGAGAGAGGCGCTGAGCCTCCACGATAATATCCTTAACACCCTTTACGGTAATGGTGTAGATATAGTGTGTATTACGCTCTACGGCATAGTCATCAGCATTGCCATTCACATACCCCAACGGTATGGTGTACTGCACATTGGCTATCACATCCGCTGTATTTCCGGAATCATCGGTACCCGTGACGCCCTCGAAACGTCCTTTGATCACTACATAAGTACAGTAATCCGGGGCATAGTGGAAATTCAAATTCTTCCGGTCTGCACCACCGGCCTGCACCGGTGTGATATCCTGTTTATTGTACTGTGCCCGCTGTCGATAGGCTTTAGTGGGATCGCTCTCACCGATATGTTCTTTTCTGTATTTGCGGTTCTCGAATTGATAGAAAGCAAAGCGATTTCCGTATCCCGAACCTTCGAATTCATACTCATTGGACGTGAAGTAGTCATCGGCCATATTCTTTCCAGCGGCATCGTCTGCTATATCATCACTGCGGTCGGCACGCCCTATCATATAGGTCTTTTTGGGCACATTGACCACCTGCCAGGATTCCGGAATGAAATTGGAGCTGGTTTCCGAGCTAAGCTTAAACTCTATTTTCGCCACCGCCCGTTGCACCGGTATTTCTATATTTTGGCCATCGCCGGTAACCGTGATCAGCAAATCGGAAGGTGATGCCATCAAAAAGATGGGATTCAATCTGAAAACCATTTCTGAGGTCGCATTTTTATAGGCTGCTATTTTCTCTTTCAGTTGGCTCACATTAGAGATTAAGCTTCGCTCCGGATTGCCACCGGAGGCCGGAGCAATGAAGTCGGATTTATTCAAATTTAAATCGGGCTGAACCTGTGTGCCATCTGCAATGTTGGCTATGGCCACAAACATTTTCTCTCCTCTGCTCAAAGTCATATCTATCGTCTTATAGTTGATAGCAGGCTCATTGATATATTTCCAGGCTTCCAAAGTGGAGCCGGTTTTATCAAATACGAACAGCAGCACATTGTGCATCGTGCTCTCATCTTCTGGAGACTGCACCATCCTCAGCGGTTCCTTTACCTCTGCGGGAGGCACAGAGAATGAAATTCGAGTATTGACGAGGACTCCGTCGCCGTATTCATAGCGTGAGTCCTTGCACTGCGCAAACAAAAAGAGCGTGGCGGCTACAACCACTATAGATGCGATTTGCCGTTTGGCACGGTTAAATATTATATGACTCATAATGTTATCTGTGGGGTTATTTGCGTAATACTTCTTACTCGAAAGTGGGAATGGTAATGTTTTTTTGAGTCCATGGTTTTACCACCACTTTGATGTGTGGAGTGACCATAGAAGAACTATTGGGGCTGGGCACAATGATGAATACATCGTATGTGCGCCCGGGCAGGACATCGCCACAAAATTCAGCTCTGGAACCGGCAGGTGCGCCCGCCAATTTTTCACCGAAAGGAACCCAATAGTGCCAGATGGGATCTTTGAGATCCTTGTGCAGGGTATATTTGGAGGTATCCTTATCGGCATAATAAGTGGCCAGAAGAATGCGAGGGGCATAAGCGTTGTCGTCCGAATCGTAAAACTCCGAACGGCCACTTTGCAAGCCCCGGATAGCCGTGTTATTGCCGGCGGCATCTTTTTCGTATGGACAATCGGCTTCGCTGTAGCGTGGTGCCACATACGGTGCCACATATTGAGGAGCCAGAAATTGGTACTTGCCGGGATTGCTACGCATTTCATTAATTTTGGCCTCGTCCGTGGTCAGCGTGGTGGGCAGTGCATAAATTTCAGGGTAACTCATGCCGCTTACATCCAAATCGGCACCTACGGCGAAAGCATAGTTCACTCGGCGATTTTTCTCCCAAACATTCACGGATTTATACAGGATAGAATTTGCCGTGGCAAAGCGTCCATTGGAATCGCCATTGGTGTGCGCCCGCTTGTCGTC
>CAMFNC010000029.1 GCA_945965245.1 uncultured Porphyromonas sp.
CACTGTGTCTGCCACCACGAAGGGGTAGAACAAATGGTCGTTTGCCGTCAGATTGTGCGACAAATCCATCTCACGCCTGCAACCGAAAGAAGCCATACCGGACAATGCAAAGCGTCCTGTTGTTTTGTATCCGCGGGCAAACAGTGTGTAATCTTGTTGCCGATGCGGAATCGAAGCCAATCGGACGGGAGTAATGCTCGCGCCGTACACGCCGATACCCACGGCTGTAAGCCGGCCGGGTGGAGTACGCGAAAGGAGCGATGGGAGGTTCAGACGCTCTGCCGCATGATAATGCAGCGAATCGCTGCGCCACCACCATGAGGAGGATTCGGAAGTCTGACCCCACAATGTTGTGCAGAGCAAAAGGCCGGCCATCAGTCCGAAAAGTTGCGTTTTTTTCATATTGCGGAAAGGCATTTCGACCCCACGAGTAGGGTCTTGGGCATACCTACGGGTAAGGTCGGATGCAACCCTATCCGTAGGTTCCAAGTGTACTTATTCGTACTGTCTTTTATTCGTCATGAGTTAGAGCAGAGACGATGGTTTGTCGCGCTCGAAGTCACTCATTGAATCGTTGGTATCCCGATATACTTTGCGTCCTTTCACCGTCATGGCCACTTTACGTTGGATGGTGTAACCCTTGCCGGTTTCAGAGCAGAAAGTATGTGTTTTATCCACCGTGGCCGGCAGGGCTTTGGTGATACCGCCGGCTTGGTCGAACAGCTCCACGCCATCCAAAATCCACTCCGCAGGGATGATGGGACGCAGCACAGGGGGTACTTTGGGATTGGGATATGGGAACATGGCGGCATTTTCTTTGAATAGTCTCTCCTTGCTCTTGGTCAGTTTGAAAATGAAATAAGATACATATCCTCTCATATGCAGTGCCGTGATGGTACGGCTGGTTTTGAAGAGGATTTCCATGTTCGGCACCTTGGGGTTGTCGGTTAGCTGATAGATGTCGTTGGGTTCGAACCACTCGAAATGGGCTTTCCGAGCCAGATTGGGAGCATTGCTCGCAATTTCATTGTGATTTTTGGCTTCCATGCAGATGACCAAATCTTGCCCCGGCTTCACCGGATGGCTTTTACCGTTGCCCGGTATCATAAAGGCGAAATCCGCCACAACGGCTTTGGGCAGGTAACTTCTATACTTGTCGGCTGCGATTTTGGTATTGGATGCCGTGCCCACAAAAACAAGGCTATCGGCATAGAGCGTTTCATCGGAATTATTGTTCAGCACCACGTAGTGAGCAAACGTGTAGCTACCCTTACCTTTTGTCTTGGTTGCTCCGCTATAGAATATCTCGCGGATGAGCAGACCTTTAGATGTGTTGTTTTGCAATAAATTGATGATAATCGTCTTGGTGCTTTTGTCTATGGTCACATCGGATTGTCCGAAAATATATTGTTGCTTGTTCAGACTGCCTTGTGCTGTAATATCATAAATGCCCAGCGGTATTATCTCTTGGACACGCTCATCGCTTTTCAGATTTTCGAGGACGATTTTCTTACCCGTTTCCTTGTTTGACAACATCAGGGCTATATTACTCAGTTTGTTAATATCCCCTTTGGGCATATTGAACACGAAAGTTACCTCATGAGCATTTTCCGGCACTTGGCGTATCAGACTGATGGGTAATCTCTCCATCTCCTTGGTTACTGCAACATTTTCCACACGACCTTCATAACGGTGCATTTCATCTTTATCGCCCAATGCCACTACATTGTATTTCCCAAAATCGAGCGTCAGAGAAACCTCTTCATTGCTTTTCAGATTTTCGAAAAGAGTTTCTTTTTTAGTCTCTTGGTTGGTAAACTTCAATGCGATATTCTCCAGAGTATTCATATCCCCTTCGGGCATAGAGAATGCAACCTTAAAGGTTTTGGAAAGAGCTTCGTATATGAGGTTTACGGCAACGGTGCCGGCACTTTTCTCAGAAATCACCAGATTTGGTATCTGACCCTTATACAGTTCACGAGGACTTTTGCTCCCTTCTGCCGATAAGTCATATTGCCCGTAGTCGAGAGTTATTTTGATAGAAGAATTGCTTTTCAGGCCTTCGAGAACGGTTTCTTTTCCGCTTTCTTTGTGTTTGAGCTTCAGTACGATATTACTAAGCACATTTGCATCGCCCTGAGGCATATTGAATGTAACAATTACTTCTTTGGAGGTGGGTACGGGTTCATCTTTTTTACATCCCACAACAGCCAGGATAAAAAGCATGGCTGTCAATAAACATTTGATTTGTTTCATTTTGATTGACTGTTTAGTGAATATTAAAGTTTATCATGACTACAATAATGAGGATTTCACATCGCGTTCGAAGTCGTTCATCGAATCGTTGGTGTCTTGATATACGGTTCTTTGCCCCGTGATATAATATACCTTGCGTCGCACAGCAAATCCTTTGGTCACATTACGAACATAGGTATGCGTCCGGTCCACCGATACCGGCAGAGCTACCTGATTGAGATGGCTGCCCTCGGCTATCTGCACCCCGTCGGACATCCATGTATCCGGGATGTATGGCAGCATCACGGGCGGTATCTCCGGATTGGCATACGGGGTGGAGATGGTATGCTCTTTCATCAATTGCTCCAGAGGCATGCCGAGCTTAAATATGAAAAGGGACATGGTATTGATGAGCATGGTGGGTCCGAATTCTGCTTCTTGATACAGAATCTGCATGTTCGGCACTTGGGGATTATCCGCCAGCATCTTAATGTCTGTTTGCGGTTCCAACCATTCGAAATGAGCCTTTTGCGCCAGATTGGGAACCAATGGTGCCACCGTATTGTGGTTGGTGGCCGTCATACATAGCACAAGGTCTTCACCGGGCTTGAGAGGATGGTCTTTACCTCTGCCCGGAATCATAAATATGAAATTGATGCCCACACGGGGGAGGTGTTTGGCATAGACCTCCGGCTCTTCGTATGAAGTATTGGCAGCGGCTCCTGCCAGCACCAAACTATCGGCATAGAGGGTCTCGGCACTGTTGTTGGTCAATATCACATACGATCCATTCATGTATGGCGTGCCGGTTTCTTTTTCGGGAGCGGATGAAAAGAATGCCTCCCGAATCACGATGCCGCCTTTGATTTGTGGCAATAGTGTCATGACCACGGTTTTTGCAGCCGATAGGGTCACATGGTCTGCCTGTGCGGCAAATACCACAGTTTGATTGCCAGTGCCGAAAACCGCTTCGGCTTGGATGCTGTAGATACCATCGGTTATGAGTATCTCGGCCGGTTTGGTCACGGGCAGATCTTTTTTTACGATTTTGACGCCACTCTCTTGGTTCGTCAGGGTAATGGTTACCGAGGTGGGTCTTTCCTTTATCCCGTCGGGGAAAGCGAAAGAGAGTGTCAGCTCTTGTTTGCGGTTATAAGAATCATCTTTCTTACAGGCACCGACCATCAGAGCGAATAGCACGATGAGTGTGAAAGGGAGTTTTACGGATTTCATATCATAATGGAATTGAATTTTAGAGTAGAGAAGATCTTACATCGCGCTCGAAGTCGTTCATCGAGTCGTTGGTATCCCGGTAAATCTTACGCCCCTGAGCCGTTCGAGCCACTTTGCGTTGGATGGTATATCCCAGCCGTGGAGTGCAGAAGGTATGGCTTTTGTCCACCGACGCGGGCAGAGCTTTGGTGCATCCTTCTTTCTGCGAATACAACTCCACGCCATCAATAATCCATTCGGTGGGTATTACCGGATAAACACGACTATTTCCGGCCTTGAACGTGAAAGTCTTGATGTTCTCTTCCAGAAACTTCTCCTTGCTTTTGGGCAGTTTGAAGATGAAGTATGATTCGAAGCCGCGCATGTGTATGGGTGTGATGCTCCATGACAGTTTGTAAAGTATATCCATGTTGGGCACCAAGGGATTATCGGTGAGTTGGAAGCGGTCGTTGGGTTCATACCATTCAAAATTTGCCCATCGGGACATATCTGGCAATTTCGGAGCCACAAGGTTATGATTCTTGGCCTCCATGCAGATGATGAAGTCTTCGCCCGGTTTTACCGGATGGCTTTTACCGTTGCCCGGTATCATGAACGCACATTCCACCACCACGCCTTGTGGCAGCAGCGGGCGGAAAACGTCTTGGGGTATATTGGTATTGGCGGCGGTGCCTGCCCATACCAGACTATCGGCATAGAGCACGTGGTCTGTATTATTGTGTATGGCCACATAACATCCGAAACGATAAACTTGGTGAGAATCTGTCATGGGGGCTCCGCCATAGCACATTTCGCGGATAACGAAATCACCGAGCAACTCCGGCTGCATACCGATATGCAATTCGCCGCTGCCGGCATCGATGCTCTGATTGACCAACTGACCGCTGAATGTGGTTTCTTTGCCGGTGAAATAGGCTTTCCCTTTGGCTTCTATGTCATAGATACCGAACGGGATGGTCAGTTGTGCAGAGGCATCGCTTTGCAGATGTTCCGTCTTTTTCACCTCTCCGGTATTTTTATTGGTCAGCGTGAGCATGATATTTTTGATGCAGACACCTGTGCTTTCCGAGTCGTCGAAGAGGAAGCGCACGTTCTGCGTGGGGAGGGTAGGGTGTTCTTTTCGGCATGCACCGAACAAGATGGAAACGGCTCCGATGAGCCATAGCAGATGTATTCTTTTCATAATAAATGTCGTTTATTATAGTTTCAGTCTCAGCTCACTGCCGAAGAAGGGAGTGCGCCATGCCTGATGTTTGGTTTTCAGATTGGACTCATATACCGGGTCATACGTCAGCAGGTTATTTACAAATAGTGAAACCTTGATGTTTTTGCCGATTTCTTTGGTCATTTTCACATTGAGCGAGGCAGACATCGGTTCTTTCCAGCGGTCGAACACATAATCCGGCACCGGTGTATAGAGCTGCTTTTGCAGCGGGTCTTTCAAATCGAGATCTTTGCCATCGTGCCGCTTCCCGTATTCATCGACCCAGTACTCCGGCATGCCGGAGTAATGCATATCCTGTCTGGCGGTGAACCATATCATCTGCATATGGCATGAGAAAATCATCTTTAGACTCGGGATGTGCGTATCGGTGCGCACCAAGGTGTGAAAACGCTCCGTATCCCGATCATGCCTTCCGTAGTAGAAGCCCACATAGGGGTATTTGCGTCCGCCAATCACCACGATGGGTCTGTATGCCATGGGCAGACTGTTGCCATAGAGAGTTCTATACCAGGCTCCTTGAAGAGTGATGCCTGTTTGCAGGGCTTCGATGCGAGGTAGGCGGAGTACATATTCCAAGCCGCGCTTGACCACCTTGACACTGTTGTCCGGGGTGGAATAGCTGGATGTGGTATGTATCTGCTCCTTGTAGAACTGACTCAATGAAGGTTTGGCATCACCCACCACACCGGTATAGGTATAGCGGTTGAACGGCGTGTATGCCATGTGTACACGATTTTCAAATCCTTCGGTGGTGATGTGGCGGAAAGCACTCAGGTTCAGTTCGACTCCCAGCCAACGCACGTTGCATCCCAACTCCCATTTGTTTTCGGCATTGGGGCGCACGGCCGGATTGGTGCGGATAATTTTATAGGTGCGCACCCATAGCAAACGATTTTCCGGCTTTTCGTGATAGTAATTGGCCTCCACCAGATCTAGGTAGGCAGGCTCGGGATAGAGATAGGCCAATGTGGGCATTTTCATATGCCTGCCGTAACCGGCAAAAAATGTGCTTTGCAATTCACTGCCGGCTATCTGTACCGATGGTGGCGTAATGGAGAGTTGAATGCGAGGTTCCCAAAGCGGATGGCGTGATAGTTTATATCCTTTGCCCAAAAGTCCCAGCTCCTGTGTCATACGTAATCCGGCACGCAGATTGCCTTTCCATTTTCCCCAAATGCCATGCAGGGTCTGTTCGGCAAAAAGAGCCAATGGAACTTCTGCCGGAATATCCCGATAAGCGATGGGTCTGGACGAAAGGGGCGAACCCGGATTGGGCGGCAGGGTGGGGTCATAGAGCGTGCCCAATCCATAATTTTTTTCGGCACGCAGCTCTGCGCCCATCAGCAGTGTGCCGCCCCAATGCTTCAAATCGAATCTGTGAGTGCTGCGCAGTTGAGAGAAGAGAGCCATGGGTCTGCCGTCGGTCTCGAATATGGAAAAATAAATAGGCGGCAGATAGGCACCCTCTCCCTCGCCGGTTTCTTTTCTTAGCGGTTGGACCAAAGTGCTTTGAGGTGAGATATAGCGTTCTTGGTGTATCTTATCATGTGTATAAGACAAGGCGAGTGTTCCCTCTATCTGTTCCAACCATGTATTGTGCGGACTTATGCTAAAATTGCCGTTCAGAGAAATTCGATGAAAATCATTGCGATAAATCTCCTTGGACGTCATCACCTCCGGGTCGAATTTCTGATGATCCAAAGTGCCGGTATAAGACAATGACACCGAGGAGCGAGGCGTCCACTCGCCTCTGCCGGTATGGGCATACTTCATGAGACCCGTAAGCCGGTCATAGCTGCTGATGGGATTGATGACGCTGCCCAAAGAACGAGTATAATCAAAACCGGCGTAGATATTGTGTCCGCCCTGAAAATTCCGCCCTTTACCCACAGAAAGCAATTTTGTATAAGGGTCGGCTTGCATACGTATGTCCCAAGGAGTTCTGCCGATTTTGGTGCGCAGCAAGATTACACCACTGGTCAGATTGCCGTATTGCACCGAAGGTATACCTTGGACAATCTCGATACTTTCGATATGATCCAGAGATATTTGCCGGAGGTCTATGCCGGCATTCATGGTGCTTCTTTCTTCTAATTTCTGATTGTGATTTCCCATCCCTTGCAGGTTGGTGTCGTTGGAGATGGGTGCCCCATCCATCACGATGGAGGTTCCCAAAGCACTATTGGCCGATGTGCGGGTTTCGCGCATTTGAATCTGCTGCACATTGCGCAATCCTGGATTGCGTATCAATCCGCCCGGAGTGAGTAGCATGGCATCTTGCAATCCGGTGGGTTGAAGATAATCCAATGCCTCTTTATGTATTTTGGTGCTTCCGGATTCTCGTAAAGTGCGTTTACCCTGCACTTCCACACCTTTCAGCGCAAATGTCGATGGTTTCAGCCGAAATACATATTCTTTATGCTCTTTATATAGAAAGGATGTTTCATGGGGCTGATAACCCACATAACTGATACGTAGTTTGTATCGATAGCCCGGCTGCAATCGGCGTATGGAGAATTTACCGTCGGCATCGGACAGCAATATGAGGTCGAGTTCTTCCACCTCGATACGAGCCATGGGCAGGCTTTCCCCGCTTACGGCATCAACCACCTGAGCCTTAAAAGAGCTGTTTGCTTTCTTTGTGTCTTGGGCATACGCTGTATGAAAACAACTACACCCAAGGACACAAAACAGGTATAACCATAAAAATTTTCTTGTCATAAATCGTCCCATAGAGCCTGTTGTGAGAGTACTCCGGTAAATCGAGGACGAAGTTATGGAGAATGAAAATCACATAAAATCGCAAAAAATGGGTATTTTTTAGTTTTTTTCTACCTAAAAATAATGGTATACATCCCGATTCTTGCCTCTCTACTTCATCAGGGGAGCAAAAAACATACAATAGCATGCTCCTCTATCGGAAAATCATGGCTATAAATCGCATGTCGAACACACCTCTCTGATTGTCAACTTTTCTCAGTACAACGATGGCAAAAAATTTATGCATAAATTGCAAAGATTTTATGCATATTTTGCTCGCATTTTATACATAAATTTTTTGCTATTTATGCTTAAATATTTTCAAAGGTCTAAAATGATGAATAAACGGACGATGTGGAGCCTATCGGTTCTGTGTTTGATACTATGCAGCATAATATCTGTGCAGGCACAGGAATCGCTGCGCATGGCGGTGGTTAGCGATATACACCTCAAACCGGCGGAGCAGACAGCGGAAGCACGACTCCTTGCCGTGCTTGCAGACTCATTACAACGACTGCGCACCGATGTGCTCTTGGTTACAGGCGATATGGCACACGATGGCGATGAAGCCACGCATCGGCGCATGGCGGAATGGCTGGGTGCATTGCATCGCTCAGGTATGCGTGTTTTTGTCATTCCCGGCAATCATGATATCAACAATCCGAATGTTCGCTCACTTTCGACATCCGACCCCACGGTTTCCTCGGTCACGCCACACCAATTCGAACAGATTTACGCGCCTTTCGGGCCGGCCATGGCTGTCAGTCGCGATACCGCTTCGCTCAGCTATCTGGCTCCATTGGGGTCGGGATTGTTTCTTTTGGCATTGGATGGCTGCATCTATGATGATGGCACCTATCATTCGGACGGGCGATTGAAACCCGAAACTCTCCAATGGATGCAGGCAGCAGTACGCCGAATAACCTCGACAGGCGGACATGTGGTGGCAGTACTGCATCATGGTGTGGTGGACCATTTTCCGCTTCAGAACCTGCTGCTGCCGGCCTATCTGATTGCTAACCATACCGAGGTGCAGCACGAATTGTCTTCTCTGGGAATACGATGTGTCTTTACCGGACATTTTCATGCACTTGATGTGGCTCGTGCAGGAGATTTATATGATGTGGAAACGCCAACGCTCTCCCATTATCCATGCGCTTTCCGGCTTGTGGAATACGATGCCCAAAAACAGATACTCACCGGCAGTACGCATTACCCAGAGGTTCGCCCCGGCTATCAGGAAGAATTGCACCATCAGATGTTACAAACCCTTCCGACCCTGCTCACCCGGCAGTTAATGGCTCGTAAAACGCAGTTGGCAGCCTTTGTGGACATCGAGGCGGAAGTGTTGGAGACTGCCACGGAACAAGATTGGCAGAAATGGGGTAAACTCTTCGAAACTGAAATGGCACCGACCTTATCGCAGCTTCTGATATTGCACTTTCGGGGAGATGAGTGGAGACAGGATGAAACTGCAATGAAGCGATTATTGACCGAAGCCATGATGAGTGCGGTTTCGAATTTTATGTTGCCCGAGCAAAGAACAGTTCTGATGGAACGGCTGTTGCAGTCTTCCCATTACAAAAAAATAGAACAGCTATTGCATCGCTACTTGGCAGACGATACACCCGATGCCGATTTCACCGTTTCGCTTCGGTAAACTGACAGATTTGGAGTATAAAAAACATCTTTTGCGACCGAAAATCTTGTGGGAATAAAAAAAAGTATTACATTTGCAACGCTTTAAGGCCGTCAGCCTGACAGCAAGACCTAAAAACGGTGTGGTAGGTCAGCTGGTTAGAATACCTGCCTGTCACGCAGGGGGTCGCGGGTTCGAGTCCCGTCCATACCGCTAAATAAAGCTCCAAGTTAGTTATTATCAAACTACTTGGAGCTTTTTCTTTTTGGTTAGCAGCAAATAAGAGGCGGTTTTGATTTTGAATTGTTGCTATCTGCAACAATGTGTACTTTTACCCATGGTTGATTGTTTCTTTTAACTATTAAGGGCTGACTTCGCAAAACGAAATCAGCCCTCTTTCTTTTACTCTGACTAGTTCTAAATAGTTCAATAGGTCTTGGAGTTGGGTTTCGTAGATTAAATTTTACCAACAAGTTCGATACCCGGTTTCAATGTAGGTTTGCCGGCACGCCATTTGGCCGGACAAACATCGCCAGGATTGTCATGTACGAATTGTGCGGCTTCCACCTTGCGCAGTAATTCGCCAGCATCACGACCGATACCATTGTCGTGAACTTCCATCACTTTCAGTTGGCCTTCGGGATTGAAAAGGAATGTGCCACGCAAAGCCACACCTTCTTCCTCTATCATCACACCTAATTCTCGGCAAAGTTTGCCACAAGGGTCTGCCATCATGGGGTAAGTAATCTGATTGATGGTTTCGGTGGCATCTGCCCACGCCTTGTGCACGAAATGAGTATCGGTGGAAATAGAGATCACCTCCACACCCATCTTCTTGAATGCTTCGTAATGGTCGGACATATCTGCCAATTCGGTAGGACATACGAAAGTAAAGTCGGCAGGATAGAAGAAAAGCACTACCCATTTTCCTTTGAGATCATTGCTGTCGATAGTGACAAAGCCTTTGCCCTTGTGATAAGCATTGAGCCGGAAAACCGGCATCTGAGAGTTAATCATTGGAGTCATATTATTTTGTTTTTGATTGTCATGTAGTACAAAATTACACATAGACTCCCCACTTACCAACATACAGCATCTATCCTCCAATAGATAAAAACTTAATCAGCGTTTACGCTTATGGCGATGCAGCCGCCTATATATCAGATATCCGGTAAGCAATGTAACAAACAAAAGTATGCCGCTAAAGAAAACATACAAAGCGGACAGAGGACCCAACAGCGGGTCATAGCATCGCCCCACATGCAGCTCCAAAGCAAATCCCCACAACGAGATGTCGCATTCCTTCAATTCTTCCGGCATGGGTGGCAACTGCCCCTTAACAACTCCAAGAGTATAATCCGTCACCTGTATCTCTCCGTGTTCATTGAGTGTACTGCCCGTTATCAAATGATTGCTGATGGGGCGACCTCCGGTGCGCGGTTGCTTCCCCGTGAAATAATCCACCGATTTACCAGAGGTTCTATCCCACAAAAAGAGTCCGCTAAACGACCCCACCAACCACACATTTTCATCTACCGGACGAAGCACATTGGCTCCCATCGGACTGATCGGAGGCATGGAGGTAATACGCTGTGGAGCAGCATTCAAGCCCCAAGGCAGAGAAAAAAAACCATTCGTGGAGCCGATTATCCATTCTCCACGATGGACATCCTCAGTCAACAAACGCAAAGAACGATGCCAATAGTCGGGATGACTCTGTGCCGTAAAAGGGATGGGCGATACCCGGGTCATGACCAAAGGTATCATCAGTGGTGGGCGCAGAAACATACCACTCAAAGCAATGAAAAGCGTCAGACCGATGGTAACAGAGCCTATCCGATTATGATGGCCAAGATGCCAATGAAGATGCGCCGAGACACGTTTAATATGTCCCTTGGCCGCAATACCTCTACGTTTGAGCCTTCGGATATAATGGGGTAAAATGAAATAAGCTATTCCGGTCAGGCAAAGCATAATAATGCAGACTCCTATCAAATCCACAATCAAACGCCCCGGCAGTCCGAAGGCTTCACCGCTATGCAGTTGCCAGAACATCGAAAAGAGCGTAACTTTTTTGGGTTGCCCCACTTTATCCGTCGGTGTCTGCAATTCGATTCTTTGCCAAGGAGCGTCAGGTCGGGATTGCAAATACAACTCCGACTGTGTGAGCAAAAGCAGACTATCGCCTCTCACGGCAATATCCGCCATTCGGAAATCCGCACCTTTCGGCAATGACACAGCATACCACTCACCACCGGCCTGCATCGGACGGGCATACAATTGGAAAGTGCCCACAGCATACCAAACGTTAGCACGCCGTACCACTCGACTTATTCGACGAAAATCCAATCCCTTCGGCAATCCTTGATTAAAAGAGATGACCTCCCGATTTTGGAAATGATGCAGATAACATCCGCCGGAGCCATACAATATCTGTCCGCTACTATCGGGCAGCACACATTCGCCACGAATAACGCCATTATTATAATTATGTATCCGGTAAGCACGTGGCATCCATGCCCGACTCACATTCAGCGGAGCTATCAGATGGCGATGGTTAAGCAAAATGCCACTGACGGCTGTGGGCAGAAAAATCACCGAGAAAATCAGTCCCAACCATTTATGCCATTTTCGGGTTCTATTTCTCATCGGAAGTAAAGAGATTCGGTATCAGAACTGGAAGTAAATGAAGGGCTGTACGTCTGTACTTTGGATTTGGAATACCAGCACAATGGCCAAGAATAAGAACAAAGCCTGCAGCACCATGGTGCGCCGACCCATCTGCAACTGCCATGCACGTTCTACTCGGCGCGGTATGAAATGCAGCAGATAACCGATAACCATCATGGCAAAAACGCCCTTGTACCCCACAATAAACTGCCCGATAACTTCGGGATGGAATGCTGTGAAAATTTGCGAAATGACATTCCACCCGGTCCGCATCGAATCGGCACGGAAGAATATCCAACCCAAGCAAACAAAGTGGAACGTAAACAGAATGCCCACGAAACGCCAAATCGGTTTCATATCCACTCCCAACTGTTTGCTGTTTTTGAAGAGCTTCATCCAGAATTTATGCACCGCCAGCCCCAATCCATGCCAAGCACCCCATAAAATAAAGCGAGCGGCAGCACCATGCCAAAGTCCTCCCAACAGCATGGTGATAAAAAGATTGATATATGTGCGGATGCGACCTTTGCGATTGCCTCCCAACGAAATGTATAGATAGTCTTTGAGCCAACTACTGAGCGAAATGTGCCATCTGCGCCAAAATTCGGTAATAGTGGCAGATTGATAAGGAGAGTCGAAGTTAATATTAAACCGGAAACCCAGCATCAGCGCAATACCGATGGCCATATCCGAATAACCGGAAAAGTCACAATAAATTTGCAATGCATAACCATACACACCCATCAGGTTCTCAAATCCGGTATAAAGAGTAGGAGCATCGAAGATGCGATCTACGAAATTCAGACTGATGTAATCCGAAATCACCGCTTTTTTTATCAACCCCGACACTATCAAACAGAGCGACTCCCCCATCTCGTATTTATTGAGCCAAGGACGACGGTGTATCTGCGGAATAAAATCGCGGGCACGTACAATAGGCCCTGCCACTAATTGAGGGAAAAAAGAAACATAGAATACATAATCAATCCACCTGCGTAGCGGCTCGATACGTCCGCGATAGATGTCAAAAATGTAACTCATGGTTTGGAACGTATAAAACGAAATACCCACCGGCAAGAAAATATCCCACGGTGACCACTGCACATCTCCCGGTTCCATACCCCACAGCGAGCCGATACCGGTCACTATCTCCGTAACGGATTCGCCCAAGAAATTAAAGTATTTGAAATACGACAGTACCCCAAGATTGATAATGATACTGATAATCATCAACGGCTTGCGTTTCTTTTTGTCGGGGCGCGCCGCCATCAATCTGCCCAAAATAAAGTCGCTGGTGGCAGCCAGCAGCAAAAGCACCACAAAGAATCCGCTGCATTTATAATAGAAATAGAGCGAAAAAAGGGTCACGAATACAATGCGCATCGTGGTGAACCGACGCAACATCAGATAGACGGGGATGAAAAACAACATCAGGGCAAAGAAAAGTCCGGAAGAAAAAAGCATCGGACTCTGCGGATTGTATGCCAGGATTTCGGGCAGTCGCTGCCAATCAATGTGTTCTAAAAATGTTTCAAACATTGACATATATCATTTTTGTCGTAATATTTTAGTAATGCTTCCTTGTGCCGAGGAAAGGGGCTCCATGGCTGCCGAGCTAACGGCTTTGAGCAAGGCCTCGGTCAGCAATTCACCTTGGCGTCGATAGCCCTCATGCGAATAGTGCACACCGTCCGAACTTATCATGCCGGCACGTTTCAATTGGTCTATTTGTTCGTTTCCGCCCAAAGCAGTGAAAAGGTCATATGCCGCCACGCCCTCTTCGCGTGCCACCTCCATGATAATACGTGCCATGTAAACGGTATTGGGGTTCGGTTCCAAACGCTGGCGATATATCTTGCGACGTTTTCTCCTGCCTGCCACATACGAAGTGCGAAAGTAGCAAGGTGGCGGTGTGGTCAGCAGAATGGCTGCATCCGGATTGGTTCGGCGCAGCATGCGCACCATCTGCCGCACAAAACCTTTGCGAAAGGCAGGGTCCCAGCGTTTGGAATAAGCATCATTGGTTCCCAGCGATACGATAACCAACTGCGGACAGAGCATGCTCAACCCCTCGCCGAAAGCCGCGGTGGCAAACTGGTCGAAACGCGCACCATTCAACCCTATAGCATGAACCACAGGACCCGTCAGCTTACTCAACAGTTGCCAACCGTAATATTGGGCATTGCGACTGCTACCCTGCAACGTGATGCTGCCGGTACGCTCACCCAAATCCAACGTATCAACACAAATATTATCAATTTCCTCAGTTCCCAATAATTGGCATCGATAAAAACCTCTCATGGGTTTCGTATCATGACTTCGATAAACCAAAGCATAAGCATATCGCTCGCCGATGCGGCTTTCCATACGAATACTGTGCATTCCCGAAAGGAGCGAAAATACCAGTCCGCCGGGACCGGGTTCAGAAGTACCGTTTCGGTCAGTCAGTTTGGATACACTCCAGCGATAGGGCGATGCATTGAATCGGATTTCGGAAGATTGGTTAGAACCATAGAGGGGATGACCGCCCACCCAACCATATCCGGCACCTCCGTACTGGCGAAGCAATTTATTACGCAGCGGAATAGTGAAGCTACCGGCCTGCACATGACTATCACCCACATGGGCAATGGAGATAAGTCGAGTGCTATCTTGCAACTGCCACCACAAGGGATGCAGTGCGCCTGTGGGGTCTTGCACAGCCACTTGCTGCCCCAGAAGTTGCCAAACTCCTCCCAGTATTAGGATAAGAAAAAGCAAAAAAAACTTCTTATTCATGATTGCCTCCAGCCTTTTCTCGTTTCAAGCTCTCCACGAACTTTTTGGCCAAAACGCGTCCACCTGCATGTCCCAGATGTGTATAGTCTTTGGCTGCCCAACCATTGCCGGCAAACTTGATCATGCTGCCGGGGCCACCCATGGCTTTGAGTGTGTCCCAAAATACAATGCCTTCACTTTCGGCCAATTCACGCTGAGCCTGAGCCAGATAGAGCACACCACTCATAGTGTGCAGATTACCATCCGAACCGCGCTTCACACGATCCGAAATACCCATCAACATGATGGAGGCCTGCGGATACAATTGACGGATAACACGGATTACCTTGCTCATCCGATGCGTATAATTAGAGTAATCTTTTTGTTTCTCGGATGCTACATTCAGCCCATATTGCAGCACCACCAAGTCCATCGGGCGCAGTCTGGCGTATGCCTGTGCCACCGGCATATTCATGCCAAGCAACTGAAAGCCGGCATTTCCTCGGATGGAATAGTTATCCAATATCACGCCTCGATGATTATCCAGAGCCACGCCATACAGCGTCAGTCCTTCTGCTTTGGGAAATGTCAGCTTAATGCCGTTGCCACCTCGCACTTCATACGAACCCAATGCTCCTCCGGTAGAGGGCAATGTCTGCATCACGCTGTCGCCATCCACCTGCACGGGCGTTTCTTGCTCGGCACAATAGAAAATGACCGATTTATCGAATGTTGCAGACTTATTGGGCAGACTGTACTGTACCATAGCCCCATTGGTTGGATCAAAACAGTGTCCGGACAGCATATAAGCCCGACGTGTGTTTTTAAGAATGGAAATATCTTTCCACCCTTTGAATGTATGTTTGACGGTATTTCTAAATCCTGCCACCTCCGAACTGATGGGCATCATGCCCACGCCACTGCCACCGTATGCACCCTGCAACAACTGACGAACGGCCCCCGTAAAGACATCTCCTTCGATAAAAGAGTCACCGCAAAAAGCAATATACACCGGTCTGTCTGTACGCCCCAGAGCACCGAGGATTTGGCGCAACCCTTGTCCGTCTGCGCTGTAATCGTAAATCAAACTGAGAGAATCATCGGGAGAATATTCTATATGTCTGCCGGGAGCAGAGGGCATATCGCCGGCGTGTTCGGCACGTTCGTTCGGGTCGGCAGAAGGCTTGGTTTGCTGTCCACCCATGCCTTGTTTGGCACCTCCCAAGTTCTTATCAGGCTGCACCAAAGTTTTTTTTGCCTTATCGCCTTGCTGCAAATAAGCCTGATATAGCAGCGAATCGGCTGTAGCATCTTCGGTGCGCAAGGATGAGAGCATATCCACCTTTCTGATTTCCCACGACCCGATTTGTTCGGGTAAGAAATATGATAATGCCAATCCGGCAGCTACCAAGAAAATCAGCAGCAAGAAGAGCCACTGATAGTTTATCTTATATTTTTTCAATTTATTCGTTATAAAACGCTTACACTATCTATAAAAATAACGCACAAAGGTAATAAAACTTATGTCTGCAC
>CAMFNC010000030.1 GCA_945965245.1 uncultured Porphyromonas sp.
ATTCTACCATCCAAGTCTTTGATTTATTGAAAAAGAAAGTGTGTTGGGTTAATAACTGAAAACGCTATCCCACCAATGGTTTCATATCCAGATGCAGCTCTTTTTTCAAATGTCCATCCATCTTATAAACGGCAGCCGTAGAAACGGTATTCCACCATTGGGTTGGATTATAAAGATACGTTTCATTCAATCCGATGGCATATCCATCCCAGAAATTGGCAGATTTGCCCACCAACATCTTATCGGCTTTATCCACGAAGGGTATGTTACCGAATCCATCTGAAAAAATTATTCCATAGAGTTTGGTAATCAAACAACCTTTATAAATATGCTGCAATTCGATGTTGTCCGATATTTCAGGCTTCAAGTCCGGAGTTCCCTCCTGATAAGTAGTGGCATTCAGATAAAATTTGAATGGGTTGAGCGACCAGAAGCCCGGACGGCTGATACGTCGGCTATAATTCAAATTGAACACGTTTTTCTGATTGGGTGTATAAGTCAGATATACTGTAGGAAAAAACTTCCTGTCATCATTTCGGTCTTCTTGATTGTATTGAGCAGTGTATCCGATTGTTTGGGTATATTCCATTCTTAATCCTCCCTTAAAACTCCACTTATCATCCACAGCCTTGGCTACATCGAAATAAAGCGCACCGATATTTTCCGTATAATCAAATGTATTGCTTTGGTTCGGATCCATAATGGATTTGCCACCCACCAATCGATAAAGCCCGGCTTTATTATTAGTTTGCGTATTGATCCATTTGGCTCCATAGGTTATCATACCTTTTTGAATAGGTTGGTCGAAATCTATTTTGACACTGATATTATTCACATCCTGCATACCGATGTTTTGAGAATCAAACACATGAGTAATATCTCTTTGGGTAATGCTGTTGATATGTCGGTTTTGACCATTCTTATAATTGAAATAATCCACATCGGCCGATAGCTTGAAACCACGGTCATTAAGCGAACGAGTGTAATGTGCATTGGCACTGTGCACATGTCCATCTTGGTCATTTGTACCATTGGATAGCACTTTACCCAACTGCGTCTTATCGGTTTGAGAATGATAAATGTTAGATAGAAAGCTATCGGTTTCATCATGATTACTCCAACTACCGGAATAGAAAAAGCCGAAAGCGGATTTAGGTGACAATCGGTAATCAAATCCGATATGTGTGGCTATATTATCCGTCTTGCTCTTCATATTCATACGGTTCATCCAGGTTTCTTCCGGATAATCAATTTCTGAATTTACTTTCTGCCCACGATATCCTTTATCCGCATTCAAAGACCCAAGCAAAGAAACTTTACCTTGATTATAGGCAAACGTATTGCCCAAGCCCCACGTGGCATACATACCCTGCCGGAAGGTGCTGCGGAGTTGATTACTCCACGAATCATTGTCAGACGCCTTCAAACGAATATTTATCAAACCACTGTTACCTTCGGCATCATACCGTGCAGGCGGTGTGGTAATAACCTCTATCTGAAGAATGTTCTGTGCCGGAATGGTGTGCAGATAATTCAGCAAATCGGCTCCTGTCATTTTAACGATACGATCGTTTATCATCACCATCACGGTTTGCTTGCCGATAATAGCGATAGAGTTATTTTGCACATTCAGCCCCGGCGTTACGTTTAAGGCTTCCACGGCATCACCAATTGATGCCATGGGAGAGCGATTTATATCGAACACCAAACGGTCTGTCTTCTGACGTACCAACTTCCGTTGCCCCGAAACCACCACTTCAGACAATTTTTGAGTGGCAGACTCCAGCAAAATCATTCCCAAATCCGTATTTTTCACATCGGTTATCTTCTTGCTTTTATATCCCATGTATCGCACTTCGATATAAAAGTGTTCTGTTGCGGGTACTGTCAAAGAAAAGCTACCATCATCCTTAGATAAAGCACCCACGATAAGTTTGCCATCGGATTGATGGCAAGCGATTACACAGGCATAAGGCACAGCTTCTTGATCGGCAGTACTGCGAATGGAACCGACAAAAGTTTGAGCAAAGCCCAATGTAATGCTTAGCACTACGGCCATAAGACCAAAAATCAATCTGTTCAATTTTATAATCTGTTTAAGAATTCTTTCGAAGCCGTTTTCTTACTGTCATCCAATTGCAACTTGCCTAAGTTGTAGCTCAATTTCACCATTAAATAACGAGTATCGCCATTGGTATGCATCGTTGTTTTTATGTTATTGTATTTCATTGTCCAGTTGTTTCCACGGTCTGTGTGGAAAATATCATTGAGAGCTACTATCAAGGTGAGTTTATCTTTGAGCATCCGATGCATATACGTAAGGTTCATTGTCCATGAACTTTCGTGTTCGAAAAGTGTACTTGTGCCACCACTGTCAAAAGAGCCATTGAGCGCAATAAGCGAGTGCCGACTCAACGGACATTGGGCATTCAGCCCCATATACCATGATGATTTATTCCAAGAATGTTCCTCGCCCAAATAATTGGCTTTGACGAACGGTTGGGTAAACGAACCCGTCAGGTCACCTTGCACCGGGCCGAATGAATAGTAATAGACAGCTGTGGCTACGATATCGGAAGCCTTGTCGAAATTTATCGGCATCCATTTGATATTCTTATTATCAACCGCCTTATCTGTCCAAGAAGGCAATTCTACGATTTTGTCTTGACTTCGGTTATAAGCTACCGATGTAAAAAGATTGCCACGGTTGTAACTGAGTTTTACATTCGTGGTAATGCAGGGACTCAGTTGTGGATTGCCCACTTTATACGAAATGGCATCGTAGTAATAAAGACCCGGATTTAAGTTTCCGAAAGAGGGCCGAGCAATGGTCTGTCCCACAGACAAACCGAGGGAAGAATTTTGGGTCAATGTTTTCGTCATCACAAGATTAGGGAAGAACCGCCATTCTATAGAATCCGCAAATACTCCCGATGTATTGGTTTCCAATTTGCGACGGTCTGCCTCCATCCGGACTCCTCCTTGTAGATAAAAACCTTTGAATTGTTTGGAAAGTGAAAGATATGCACCAAACAAATTTTCATATGTATTGTATTTTTCGGCATCTGTATTATAGGCATATTCACCTTGGTTGCTCATTGTAGAAAAGAATGTTCCCATTGCCATCTTAGCCCACTTTCTGTGGCTATTGTAAGACAGTCTGGCACCGGCAATATGGTATCGACCTTTGCTACTCGTGCTCACGGCAGGAGTGGTGTTTGCCAGACCGGTATTATCTGAATGGCGAAGCGTATAATCGACTACGAAAGATAGGCTGCGAGTAGCATCTATCTCATTCTTGTAATTCACACTGGTGCTGTGCATATACTCTTCTTCATTCTTCTTTTGGGTAAAAGCAAATTCTTCACCGTTCTTAACCTGCCTTGTCGGTTCGTTGAGATTAGAATTGCCCACGTTACCCATGTATTGAAAGCCCAATGACCTGCGCTTACTGATTTCCCAATTCATGGAGTAAAACCAATCGAATACCTTTCCCTTTCCATGCGTATGTTTTTCTTTTGTACTCTCAAGGAGATTTTGGGGCAGAAACACCGTTTCTGTTGTTTGGTCGATTTGCGTGGTATTGAGCCAAGAGAAACCCACGGCCAAAAGATTGCTTACTTTTTTATACTTCTCATTAACTGTCGCATTTACCATGTCCATATAATTTCGGGCAAATATGGAGGTATTGGATATTTCACCGGAGAGCGTATTACCCAGTTCGGTTTTGGTGGTAATATACACGACACCTTTATTGCCGGCGCTGTATTCTACCGTTGGGTTGGAATCCACCACTATCTTTTTAATTTCCGAAGACGGAATGGCCGACAACTCTTTCAGGCTTGCCACTCTATCATTGAGCACGAAAGTAGGAGTTCCACCCTCAAGCAACTGCAAATCGGACGTCAATCCCGGTATTCTGCCCAACACATCCGTCACTTTGCCCAAATACTGCAAGTACGAACGAGCCACATCCACCGTAATCTTATTCATACTCACCTTTACGGCAAGTCTTTTCCCTTTCACCGTCACACCGCTCAAATTCATGGCGCTCTCTTTCATTCGAATAACTCCTATATCATTTCCATTGCAATTTTTATAGACGGTTTCATAACCAACAAATGAAATCTTAATAATCCCCCCATTACAAGATGCGTCCATCGTAAA
>CAMFNC010000031.1 GCA_945965245.1 uncultured Porphyromonas sp.
TGCATAAATTAATTTCATTTTATGCATAAATTTTTCACCCTTATCCGAAGCTGCATACAAACATGTCTTAAATGATAGCGTTTGAACCGAACTCACATTAAAAGAGGCAGTTATTTCGTACCTTTGTGCCGGCTAAGAAAAGTCAGTAAATATAAATATCAGTTATTATGGAAATTGTAAAAATCGTAGGCCGCGAAATTTTAGACTCACGCGGCAATCCCACCGTGGAAGTGGATGTACATTTGGCTTGTGGCGTAATGGGACGCGCCTCTGTGCCCAGCGGTGCTTCTACCGGCGAAAATGAAGCACTCGAATTGCGTGATGGTGACAAAAAACGCTATTGCGGTAAGGGTGTGCAGAAGGCCGTGCTGAATATCAACGAAAAAATCGCTCCCGAATTGTATGGTATGAGTGCGCTGAATCAACGTGCCATCGACATGAAGATGCTGGAGTTGGACGGCACAAAGACCAAGAGCAACCTCGGTGCCAACGCCATCCTCGGTGTTTCTTTGGCTGTGGCCAAGGCTGCCGCCAACTATCTGGAAATCCCCTTGTATCGCTATATAGGCGGCACCAATACTTATGTATTGCCCGTGCCCATGATGAATATCATCAACGGTGGTTCGCACTCCGATGCCCCCATTGCTTTCCAGGAATTCATGATTCGTCCCGTGGGTGCCGAAAGTTTCCGCGAAGGTCTGCGTATGGGTGCCGAAGTATTCCATGCGCTGAAGAAAGTACTCAAAGACCGTGGTCTGAGCACCGCAGTGGGTGACGAAGGTGGTTTTGCTCCGGCTCTGAACGGCACGGAAGATGCCATCGAGTCAATCCTCAAGGCTGTAGAAACTGCCGGTTATGTGGCCGGTAAGGATATCACCATTGCCATGGACTGCGCATCCAGCGAATTCTACAAAGACGGCGTGTATGACTATACCAAGTTCGAAGGTGACAAGGGTGTGAAACGCTCTGCCGATGAGCAAGTGGCTTATCTGACCGAGTTGGTAAACAAATATCCCATTGACTCCATTGAAGACGGTATGAGCGAAAACGACTGGGAAGGCTGGAAGAAACTCACCGCCGCCATCGGCAAACGCTGCCAGTTGGTGGGTGACGATCTCTTTGTGACCAATGTAGAATTCCTGCGTCGCGGTATTTCGGAAGATTGTGCCAACTCTATTTTGATTAAGGTTAATCAGATTGGTTCGCTCACCGAAACGTTGGATGCCATCGATATGGCTCACCGCCATGGCTATACCTCTGTGACCAGCCACCGCTCCGGTGAAACAGAAGATGCCACCATTGCCGACATCGCCGTGGCCACCAACAGCGGTCAAATCAAGACCGGCTCCATGAGCCGCACAGACCGTATGGCCAAGTACAACCAGCTCCTCCGCATCGAAGAGGAATTGGGCGATTTGGCAGTGTATGGCTATAAGCGCATCAAGTAAAATACCCCTCATTCTATTAAAAGGCTGAACCTCGTCATAAGGTTCAGCCTTTTTATTTAGATATTTTTAGGGGAATGGCCTAAAGCGTGGGTGTGGCTTTACGGATATGACGGAGAATCCGGTCGGGAGTCAAGGTGTGCCGGCAAGCAAAATCACCTCGTCGGCATGTCTTATTATTGCCGAAAATGGTGCATGGGCAACAATCCAAATCTGTGGGGAGTAGGCAGTCTGCGAGTTGCTGACCGTAACCAAGAAATCCGGCCGCAGGATGTGTGCCGCACCATATCGAAATAACCCGAACGCCCACCATGGAAGCCATGTGCATATTGGCACTATCCATAGAAATCATACAGCGAAGTCGGGAGATGAGAGCCAGTTCTTCGGATAGTTTCAACGTGCCGGCCACACACCGCACGTCATTGTATCTGCCTGCCCACACCTGAAGTGTTTCTGCCTCTTTGCCTTTGCCTCCAAAAAGATAGATGCGGTAGCGTCTCTCTTCGGCCAGAGAGGCAATCACTTGCTCCATCAAATCCAAATCATAGGTTTTGGCACTGGTGCTGGCAAAGGGAGCGATGCCTATGGCTATGTGTCCATCGTTATTTTTCGGCTCCTTCAGCTTGGTGCAGACCGAAAGCCACAAATCTTCGGGGAGGGATAGAGTGGTGAACTCTTCGGCCGGTGGCATGGCAAGTCCGCGATGCAAAAGCAGGTCACGATACAAGTCCGTCATTTTGGGCAATGTGACGGACATACTGCCTGCTTGGCGATGAATCAATCGGCTGCGCAATCGCCGAGGTTTGCGCAGAGCCGTGAAGGGAATGCCGTGGAGTTTGAGATAGGAGCGGATAACCTGAGAGCGCAATACGCCGTGCATATCCAACACGGCATCGAAGTGATGCTTGCGATGCAACTGCCGGACAAAACTTATCAAGCCCCCGAACTTGCCTTCCGGACCACGCTTGTCGAAAGGGATTGTGGTCAGATTGGCCGGCGTATGAACCAGCAGACCGGTCAGAAATGGTTGCGTCAGGAGCGTAAAGCAATCATCGGGATTCAGTCGGGCTGCCGCATAGAGTTGTGGCAGTAACATGGCCACATCGCCCATGGCAGACAGCCGGATAACGAGATAGTGCGCCACCGTGTTGGATTAAAGCGGTTTTCCCTTGAGCATCGGGTTCAGCTCCGGGTCGTTATACATCTTCATCTGCTTATAAACTTTCATGTATTTGCGTCCAGCCTCGATGTCTGCCATCAATTCATCAATGGCTGTGGTCAGATCCTTTTCCTGTTCCAGCAAAACAGCTAATTTATCGGCACACTTTTTACGCTTGGTTTCGTCATCTTGAGCTGCTTGTTCGGCCTTGCGCATATTATGAATTTTGAGTTTCAAGATGGAGAGGCGGTCAATGGCCCATGCCGGGCTTTCGGTATTGATTTTAGCGTCCGGCAAAATCTTTACGGCTTGATATTTTTGGAGGAAATAGCTGTCTATCAGCTCCACCAAGTCGGTACGCTCCTGATTGCTGCGGTCTATGCGGCGTTTGATAACCAATGCTTGGGCGGGGTCGATGTCCGGGTCGCGAATGATGTCTTCCAGACACCATTGTGCATTGTCTATCCAATTTTTTCTGAAAAGGTCGTGTTCGATAGTGTGTTCGGTGTATGGGTTGGCAATAGGGGCATCGATGCTGCCTTTCTTTTCGTAGACATCAATGGCTTCGCTGAAGATGCGGCAAGCCAGGCTGCTGAAATTTTCCATATCGGTGTATTTTATTGAGTATTAACAGTTCCAAAGGAAATTATTTGCCGGGCAGGGCATTAAGGTTCGGCCATCCGATTGGCCAAAGTGCGGTCTGTGTAAGTTTGACGGAAAGCGTTGATGATGCGTTCCATCTGTTCTGCTTTTCGATTGATGGCAGGATTGTTTTGATCCAATAGATTGTTTTTCTGCATTTTATCCTGTTTTAGATCATACATCAAAGCTACTTTGTCGCCTCCGGGCGAAGTGATGACCAGCGTGTCTTGCTGTACCAATTGGAAGGCATCTTCATTGTTCATCAGTGCCACCTGCAAAAGCGAAGGATTGAGCAAATCTTGACCGAAAGCTACGAATTTGCCTTTGTAGCCTAAGAGATTGAGCAGTGTGGGCATGATATCCGCTTGCTGAGCTGTCTGCACACGGCGTCCTTTTAATTTACCTTCTGGATCAAAGAATATCAGTGGAATGCGATATGTACCTGCTGGGGTTTCGTATTGTGGCAAAACACCACTCACGGCATGGTCTGCCACTATTACGAACAGCGTATTTTTATACCATGGCTTGGTTTGAGCCTGCGCAAAGAAGTTGCGCAGTGCATCGTCTGTATAGCCGATACATTCCATAATGGGCATTTTGCCTTTGGTGTATTTGTGTTTATAGCCTTCGGGGATTTGGAATGGGTGGTGAGACGATAGAGTAAACAGCGTACCCAGGAAGGGCTGTTTCAGCGTATCAAGTTGCTGTACCGTGTAGGGTAGGAACTTATGATCCCAAATACCCCATGTACCGTCATGGTCTTTGCTATTGGCGTATTGTGTGCCACCGTAATATAGGTCATAGCCCACCTGATGCGTAAAGGATTCAAACCCCATAGAGCCATTGTCCGCACCGTGGAAAAAGGCCGAGGTGTATCCCATGGGTTTGAGTAAAGATGCTATGGAGTTGAGTTTATTGCCGGAATAATGCGATACAAAAAAAGGTGCTCCCACACGAGGCAGCGAAGTCAGGATAGAGGGCATGGCGTCAATGGACTTACGGCCGTTGGCATAAGCATGGTCAAAAAACAATCCTTGCCGCGCCAGCGAATCGGCAAACGGCGTGTAGCCTTTGTATCCCGGCACATCGGCATTGAGTAATCCCGACCATTCGGCAGCAAAACTCTCCCAGATAATAATCATCACATTTTTACCTGCAAATTCTCCATACATTTCGGCATTTGGGGCAGGGAAGTCTTTCACTGCCGGATAGATGGCTTCTGCTTCTTCCGCAGTATAGATATGAAGAGGTTGCAGCGTGGGTTTACCGGCAGTGCGAATAAAACAAAATGGTGTATTGAGTACCATGGCGCGCTGCTGCGGTTCATCGATATATCGCCCGGCATCCGTCATACTGATGGGGCGAATGGAGTGTGCCAATCCTCCGCGAATACCCCCCACGGCAGCCACGCATACCAGTATGAACCACACCGAGCCCATGCCGTAGTACAGCCAAGGGTATTGGCGCCAATAGTCTTCGCGCACCGTAAGCGTGCGTTTGTATAGCCATATCATGCCCCATATCAGCACGATGGTAATGAGTGTGAGGTACCAATAATCCCATAGCATGCGCACATAGCTGAATTTATTTTCGTTGCTAAATTCCGAGAAAACAGCCATCGTGGTGCGGCTCAAGGTGAAACGGAAATATCCGGCATCTGCCATGTTTAGCGTAACAGCCATGGTATTGGTAATGGCAAATATCCAAAGCAATACTTTCTGATATTTGCGCGAAGCCCGGAAGCGAAAGGGTAGGATGCTGAGTAAGATGAAGAGGGAATTGACGTAGAAAAGCGCAGAAAGGTCGAATTTTAGTCCTCCTCTGAAGATATTTAAGAGTGTGGTGCCACTTGCAATATGCAGCAGTCCGCTATTAAGGACGTAAAAGATAAACCGCAAGAGCGTATATACGAACAATACGATGAGTAATCGCTCCACCAATCGTAAGGGTGCAGATTGAAAAAAGGCACTGAGGCGACGACCCCAAAGAGAGTTATAATTCACTTTATGTTAGCTGTTTGTTATGTTATTCGGCTTACAAAGATATGGATTTGCCCTTAGATGACGCACTCATCGGGCGAGGCGGCTATCCGAATACCCCTTTGGGAGTATCAGTTTTCATCTGGTAGCATTTCCGAGGCTTCTGAGGCAGCTCCGATTACGCCCAAATAGCCTTTGGAGCGTGGCATTTCGATTAGAGCTTTGTCGTTATGCTTCTGTGCTTCATAGTTATAAAGATATTGGTAATATGCGGCATCCACGGATTGCACCCTGAGATAAACATCGCCATAAAGATATGGTCGATAAATACGTAGCCGCAGAAGACTTCTGTCATTTTTGGTGTGCAAGAAAAGCCGTTCCGCATTACTTGACAGTTCATTGTATCGGGCATTATCGGTTTCGGGACTGTCACACGCAAATCTCAGGAGTTGATCTTTGCCGTTTTCTATTCGATGGATTTCCAAAACATAATATTTCTCTTGATCTGCCGAAGAGAGCATGGCTTCTACCTCTAATTCGTCCGTCAAATTTCGCATAGAGGTTTGTAGTTGCACCGCTGCCGGTATTTGCTTGGAGATAACCAATTCGTTTCCCGTGGTCGGGATGGCTGTCAGAGTAAAGAATTCGCCTGCTGTCAGTTTTTCGATGGATGTGAAATAGTGGTTTTTATCGGCACCCAAGGTAATTTCTCTCCCGTCGGCTCGGCGCAACGTCATCTTGCGGATGGTTGCTGCCGAGTTTGGAGTTTCCTGTATGGAGGAGGCATAAATACGCAGAGGGCTGCCGGCCACAACGGCTCCCAACAGTACCGGACTATCTTCGGTATTGATTTGATGTCCGAGCTCGGACAGATCGATAAATCGTTCGCAAGCCGTGCTTCCGAATAGTATTGTAAGCAGGAATATAAATAAGAAAGTATGGCGCATATTCATCAAATTTTCCAAGAAAAACTCAAATATGGAAGAAAACGTGGCATATATAACTGAAAAACACGTAAGGCAAACGGATAGCCCGTCTTATCGGGATAGGAGGTTATTGGGCTGAATGCTCCGGTAAAATTATACATGCCGACACGAATCTTATAGCTGCGATGTGTCGAGAGCTGGCGGAAATAGGTATAGCCCAGATTCATGACCAGATTTACCGGAAGTCTAACGTTATTAATCTCCTCAATATAGTAAATGTTTGGATTGGTCTCAAAGAGCGCGCCATATCCCAATTTGGTATCGAAATCCGGTATGGTCTTGGAAGGCAGTGTCACCCGGCCTCCGTCCATCAGGCTCCACGAAAACTGCCAGGTGTGTCGCCGGTGCATCTGCCAGTCTATCACACCTTTGAGGGTGTGTTCGGGCATAGCCGAAAGAAATGATCTGTTTGCATTTATCTCTGCAAAGCGTTCGCGGAAGCGATGCCATGCATAGGCCGTCTGGAAATGCCAGTGCCCCAATCGACCTTCGTATGATAGTTCTACTCCTCCTCCACGGCTCTCTCCTCGGGTCACGCGATCTTCCAATCTGGGAGCTAATTGCAAAGCCAAGGGTTCTTGACCGCTGCGATATCGAAGTATGCTGCTGTTTTTATTGAAAAATCCGGAGAGTTGTACTCGATGTGATGTGCCTATCGGTTGCCAACTCAAATCCACTTCCCATAGACGGGAAACGGCAGGCGGACACTCCCGGGTGGCAGGGATACGCAGTTCGTATGGAATGCTGATATGTTGGCTGGTAATTTTGTGAAAAGGCTGAACCATATCCGATAATCCTACTGCTATCCGGATGGATGATACAGGCGTATAGTAGAGATGCAGGCGAGGTTGGAAGAATTGCCCTTGGTATTCACGAGCCATAAAGTAGCTGTAATTGATGCCCGAATTGAGAGTCAAACGTGGTGTGAGTTTCATCTTGTTTTCCACAAAAAAAGATACCTGGTCCACCGATTCGTGTAGAGACGGGGGGGTATCCGAAATCATTTCATATACGGGGGGCAGTACAAACTGCTTGTGGCTGAGCTGACTGCCGATACTCAACGTATAGAGGTCTCCGAAATACTGGCCTTCGCTTTGGAGAAGCTGTTCGCGCATATCATACCCAAAAGCGTATTCGAGGTTATGCTCTTCAGCTCCCAGATTGATGGTGTTATGAAATCGGCTCCACGAAAGTGTGGTATGGGTAAAAAAACGTGTGCCTGTGAGGTGTGTCCAGCGAAGAGCGGCTATTTTATTAGACCACGAGAGTACTTCCTTTCGAGTTTTTGATGTAGTGAGACTATTGCCGAAAGCGTCTTTGCCTGAATACAGACTCAGATACAGACGGTCTTTTCCTCCCAAGCGGTAATTGGTTTTCAAGTTGAGATCATGCAGCGAAAAATCAAATCCCCCTTCACCGGAAGAAATTTTGCCGATGAGATCGACCCAACTGCGGCGAGCCGACATCATGAACGACCCCTTTTTTCGCACGATGGGTCCTTCGAAATACAGTCCGGCACAAGCCAAATCCAGTGAAACTCCGCCATGATAGTCATTCATGTCGCCTTCGCGCATACTGATATCCACCACCGAATTCAGGCCTCCCACAAATCGGCTGGGGAAAAGGCCTTTGTAAAAATCCACGTGCTTGATGGCATCGCTATTGAAAATAGACATCAGTCCGGTAAAATGATTGTAGTTATATACGGGTACACCATCAAACAGAACCAGATTACTGTCACTATTGCCACCGCGCACACTCAGCCCGGCAGCCGAAGCTACTCCGCCACTCACGGCAGGATCGATTTGCAATTGGTTCATGATATCGCCCGTGCCCATGAATGAGGGTTGCAGTTCGCCACCCTCTACCGGCACTCGTTCTCGCTCGGGGTGCTCTACACCTTTGCTGATTACTGTAACCGGAGCCAATGCAATGGTTCGGGCATTCAATACAAAATTCTGCTGTTGGTCGTTGCTTAACTCGATACGTTTTCGTTGAGTCTCATAGCCCAAATAGCTGATTTGCACTTCGTGCACACCGGCCGGCATCGTCAGGCTGTAGAAACCATAGCGATTGGTCGCGGCAGACGGAATGCCATCTAACATCAGAGTGGCACCGATCAGGCTTTCGCCATCTTCTGCATCCGTTACAATACCGGATAGCGTATGCTTGCGCACGCTATATTGAATAATGGATTTATGCTCTTTATGTGTTACTCGGTATGGCGGGGCGGGAAATAAAAACTCCAGCAGAGCGCGTGTGGAATACGTGCCTTGCCGGAGCGTTACGAGGCTGTCCAACTGTACTTCGGCCGGATTATAGGCCGTAACCCGTCCATGAGTGCGAACAGTTTGGAGCCATTGACTCACAGTGCGTGTGGTGGCTGTCTCCAGACGAATGGAATCTCCATCTGTCCGGAGGCTCTGCGCCCATATACTCCAATGGAGAGTCAGGCCGCAGAGGATGCCTGCCAATATTATTTTGCGCATGAAGGAGCCGTGATGAGCACTTGATTTTGGTTTATTTTGTAATCAATATGAAGAAGTTGCTTGAGTTCTGCCAATGCTTCAGATAGAGATTCGCTCGTAAAGGTAGTGGTTACGCTGTAATTATCCATATCTCCACGCGTTCGAATAGTCACATTGTAATAGCTCCGGAGGTCTGCCACCACTTCGGACAGTGGAGTATTGTCAAACACCAGACGCCGCTCATGCCAAGCCGTAAAGTTTTGTGAAGAAAAGCTGCGAGTTTCCATGCCATGCCGAGTAAGTCGACCTTCCATACCAGGAGTAAGAGATAGCGAATCGCCTCGATGATCGTGTAGCAACACTTTACCGGTGCGAACCCGTACCACGGTTTCTTCACTTCTGCTCTGCACTGTAAACGAAGTGCCTACTACCTGCACTCTGCCCTGCGAGGTGCCGATGGTAAAAGGATGTGCAGCGTCTTTGGTCACGTCGAAGAAAGCCTCGCCTTTCAATTCGACCTCACGATGGCGGGCAAACAGCCTTTTATATTTTACGGAAGCATGGCTGTTCAGCGTTATCGTGGAGCCGTCTGCCATGGCCAATACTTCCGATGAATCGCCCGCAGTGTGTATGCAATACGAGCCGGGGCCGCCCATGAAGTAATAACCGAGTCCCAAAAGTATGAGCATGGTGGCTGCAATCCCGGCAATGGCTCCGAAGCGATGCCACAAGCCAATGGTGGGAGCGTTGCAACGTGCTTTGACTTTCTGCCAGGCAGCCTCTGTATTCGGAGCAAACTCCACGGAAGAGATTTGCATCTCTTGCGGTGTGCACAGACGTTCCAAACGGACGTATTCGTCGGCATGCAAAGTGCGCCATTGGTTCAATAGTTCGATTTCGTGGGCGGTAAGTTCTTCGCACGCAAAATGTTTGGCCAGAATATTGTCGATTATTTCCATAGGAGATTGAATAGAAGAATAAAAATGAATAAATCGGGATGCTCGGAAACGAATTGCCGCATAGCCCGAATACCTTTGCCCATTTGATTTTCCACGGTCTTGACCGAGATATTCAGACTGTCGGCTATCTCGCGGTAACTCTTTCCATGCAGGCGACTCAGTTCGAATATACATCGGCATTTATAGGGCAATATCCCCAAAGCCTGCTCCACAATGTCTTGAGCCGAAGGTTTATATTCGTCCGTGTATTCGTCTGCCACGTCTGCCATCTGATTTTGCACGACTTCTTCGTCTGCCGACACCTCGGCACATTGCTTGCGCAGGCGGTCTATGCAGCGATGGCGAACCATGGTGGTCATAAAGGCTTCAGGATTTTGCACCGCTTTGCGGCTGCCCGCCATCTCCCAAAAATTTACAAAGCAGTCCTGCACCACATCTTCGGCCGCCTCACGGTCGCCCAGCAGGCCGGCTGCAATATGGCAAAGCCGCGGATACTGGCGGCGGAAAAGCAGTTCGAATTGTTTTCGTGAATTCATGCGTTGGTGCAAAGATAGCTTCTTGTCAAAAGAAAAAATGTATGCCGGAAGAGGATTATTTTGATTTGCCGATACCCTCCTCGATGGCTGCCGGCAGAAATAATACCGCCGGCAGCGCATTCGGGAGCGTCATTGAGCTTCTTCTGAAAAAGGTTTGGTTTGGTAAATAGGTTGGTTAGAAGCTCAATGTAACACCGGCAGTAAGCAGTCCTTTGTGTCCGTAGCCGGCTTCCACAAATCCACCTACCAGGTCATTGCCGACACGTACGCCGATGGGCGTTACTTGATAAGCAAACTGTGTTTCATTGCGACCTTTTTTGTTTGCATCGCCTTTTTTGGCTTTGGAATGCTCCACCATTACGCCGGCACCGGCTCCACCATAGAGTTTTACCAAATCGTTTTGGTAATAGGTAAATTCCACGGTGGGCATGGCCAGATAACGCATCTTGTTTTCGGTTAGGTCGTTCAGTTTGTTCTTACCTTTGAAATATTCCACTTTTTCGGGCGAGATACCGAGGTCGATACCCACGGCCAAACGATCGAAATGATAGCGATATGCCAAGCCCACCATACCCATGGAAGCGGTTTTGGTTTGGTCATATACGGAAGTCCCGCTGGAAAGAGCATTGGAGAATGAGCGGGCAAAACGGATAGATGGCGTGCCACCGGGTGCTGCCGTGCCGTAGAAAAGACGGAATTCGTTTTTGACCGGCTCTTGAGCGGTCGCATTGCCGATGGAGAAAACTCCGGTAAGTGCTATGGCTGTGGCCAAGGCAATTGTTTTGAGTGGTTTCATTAGTTAAAGTTTTTAAATTTCGTTTTGGGGTTTATGATTAATATATTGCGTATGCATATTTTTATTGTCGAGCCTCTTGATTTTCGGAGGCTTTCATTATCATGACGCAACCTAACCGGCAAACCCCTATGTCCGATCCCCTATTTTTTTGACAAATTTTCGATGCCGGTTGTTGCCGGAATGCTAACTTGCTGAATATTAATGAGATATAATTTTTGGATAAGGAGAGAAAATTTTATGCATA
>CAMFNC010000032.1 GCA_945965245.1 uncultured Porphyromonas sp.
GATTTCATTTTATGCATAAAATGAAATCATCTTGTGCGGCTTTTTATAGCTTACTATGGTATTCCGGTATGGGGTCGGCAGAAGGAGGGGGTGAAGCCATTCCCCATTCTTTATTGGGAGTACGTCCCATTTTGAGCACTAATTTATTGCCGTCAATAAGCTCACTGTGCTTAATCCATGCACGGTTAAGTTTTTTTCCGTCCAATTCTGCACTTTGGATATATTTGTTTTCCACACTGAGATTCACTGCTTTAATCGTGAATGATTTATTGTTGGGCAGTTGTATGGTCACTTCTGGAAAGAAAGGAGTGCCTATATTATAGATAGCCATGCCCGGAGTGACGGGATACAGCCCCATCATGGAAAATACCACAAATGCACTCAGACCACCTCCATCTTCATCACCGGGGATGCCCATCAAGTCATTGCGAAACCAAGTGTGAATGAGTTTATGTACCGTTTTCTGTGTTTTCCATGGTGCTCCGGCATAATTGAAAAGGTAGGGAATATGCATTGATGGCTCATTGGACATACTGAATTGTCCCACATTACCAGTTTGGTCGGGTAGTTGATGATAGAAATTGAATTTGGCTTTGCTGATGGGCGTTCTGAATGTTTCTTCCAAATATTTTACGAACTGTTCTTTGCCTCCCATCAGATATATAAGGTCTGCTGGGTTATGCTGCACATCCCAGCGATACGTATAGGCATTGTTTTCATCATAATAATCGCGTGCTCCTGATCCGCCGGAAAGTTCGTAATCGAAAGGGGTGATAAATTGCTCTTTTTCATTACGCGGATGGAAGAAGCCGGTCTTATGATTGAATAGATGTCGATACGAATAACTTTTTTCCAACCACTGTTCGGCCTCTTTGACATGACCACTGAATGTGGCTAATTGGCTCAAACACCAATAGTCATAGCTTGCTGCCAGTGTCACCGCAACCGCCTGACGTTTTTCCCACTTAGAAACCTCCGGAATGGTTTCGTGTTGATTGGGTGCAAGAGCTGGCATATACCCATGTTTGTCCATAAATTGATCAATGCGTGTTTTGGCTGTCCGAGTCCAAGGTATTCGGGACTTTTCCAGCATGGTTTTCTTAGCGGTTTCATACGCTACATTTAAATTAAAATCCGTGATACCTTTGGCATAAGCATCAGTAATCACAGCTATAGCATGATCTCCGTTCATACGGTGACTATCGCCGGTCACTTCGGGGAATGTGGGTAACCATCCTTCCGGGGATTGCATGGCCATACGGATATAAGAAGTTACCATCTGTGCTTCTTTTTCCGGGGCTATTAGAATGCGCAGCGGATGCACAGCACGGTACGTATCCCAGACCCAATCATCTGTATAGAAAGGTATGCCTTCATCGTCATGTACCTTACTATCGAATGCACTGTAATACCGACCATCTTCGGATAGGCAAATCATTCGCTCGAAGGTTCGATAGAGAGCGGTGAAGAAGATGGTACGCTGTTCATTGGTTCCACCTTTGACCGTGATATTGTTAAACGCTTTCTGCCATTCGTTGCGCCCTTCTTTGGCCACAACATCCACTACGTAAGAAGAAATTTCACGTTGCAGATTTTTCTTCGCCTGTTCCATACTGATGTATGAAATACCATAGCGCATGGCTACCGAATGAGTGGAGCCGTCAAATTGGAGGACAATTTTGGAGGAGATTCTTTTCTGAACAGGCTCGGGTGAGGTAATCAATGTATGCGTTGGGGTGGCATCGAATTCGGCATAAAGATAGACGCGTGTGCTGTCTTGCAGCACTTCGTAGCCACGGATGGATTTGCCTTGATGCTCAAATGCGCCATTGACTGTGAAAAGAACGATTTTTCGAGATGGCGATTCTTGGGTAAAGTCAAATCGGTAGATGGCACTCCGAAAAGAGGGAGCATAGTCCACTTGGATACCCTCTTCATCCAAAAGTACTTGATACCGATACGGTTTAATCTGTTCGTGATCGAATGTATAGGAAGCCACATCGGGAATAGAATCTCCGGTGATATTGAGAGGCGAAACTCTGAAAGCCAATATCCCTCGGTGACTGGTTAGCACCATGGGCAATCCCTCCAATAGTTCCGATGTGTAGTCTGCTCTCTGGGGGCAGATGCGCATCATGCTGTTGGGCAGATGAATGGTGGGGTAGGTGGGGATCAGCAGGTGGCTGATATTACCGATGTAGGGGTTAATGCAGTCTACGGGGTCATCATAATTGACCGCTTCATCGGTGCGATGGCAACCCGTGACGAATAATGAAAAGAGGGCTGCACTCAGCAGCACCGATAGTAATCTGCTATTCATGACAATGTTTTTTAGTTTTCTTCTTTGCTAAATGAATAAGGTCTGTCTCGCATTTCGATGCCTCTATCTTCGTTGGCTTTGCTGCTCATCACAAAATTGATTTGCGAGCCTCCACGCAATTCTTGGTGTGTAAGATAGCATTTGGTGCTTGCTACACCGTTGAGAGTCATTTCTTGGATGTAAGGAGTGGCGGCATTGTTGCCTTGTGCCACGATGGAGGTGGGCAGACCGCCTTGGGGATACAAGGTAATTCGTTTGAAAAGAGGTGAGCCGATGACATACTGATCCGTGCCCGGACAAACTGGATAGAAGCCCATGGCAGAGAATACATACCAGGCAGAGGTCTGTCCGTTGTCCTCATCTCCGCAGTATCCGTCCGGAGTGGGTTGGTATAGTTTTTTCATTATATCTCGAATGCGCATTTGCGCTTTCCATGGCTCACTGGCGTAATTATAGAGGTAAGCCATGTGTTGCATTGGCTGGTTGCCGTGAGCATAATTGCCCATACCGACAATTTGCATTTCGCGGATTTCGTGGATGGTATGTCCGTAATAGCTATCATTGAAGATGGGAGGAAGATTGAACACAAGGTCCAGCATCTCGGTAAAAATGCCTTCGCCACCCAATAGATTGATAAGCCCCTGAATATCGTGGAGGCAACTCCATACATAATGCCAGGCATTGCCTTCTGTATATGCGTCGCCCCATTTGAAAGGGTCGAATGGCTCCACCCAACGTCCATTTTTCAGGCGTGGACGCATCAGATTGCTGGTCGGGTCGAATAGGATGCGATAGTTAAGTGAGCGAGTGGCAAACGGCTCCCATTCCTTTTCAGGACGTCCCATTGCCTTGAGCAAACGATAGATGCACCAGTCATCATATGAATATTCCAAAGACCGAGCCACACTTTCATTTATCTTTACATTATAGGGTACATATCCCAGTTTATTGTAGTATTCGAAGCCGATGCGTCCAACACTTTTGATTTCGGGATGTACATGATTGGCACCATGTATCACTCCTTCGGACAGCGTTTTGAGGTCTGTTACTTTAATCCCTTTGATAAAGGCATCGGCAAGAACTGATGCCGAATGGTTGCCAATCATGCAATCGCGATGTCCAGGGCTGGCCCATTCGGGGAAAAAACCACTCTCGCGATAGGTATTGAGCAATCCCTCTTGGATTTTGATATTCTCATCCGGATAAATCAAGTTCAATAAAGGAAATAAAGCTCTGAATGTATCCCAAAATCCCGTATCGGTATAGAGATAGCCCGGCAGCACTTCGCCACTATAGGGGCTGTAATGTATGATCTTGCCTTGTGCATCTATTTCGTAAAATCGTCTGGGGAATAACAGGCAGCGGTATAAGGCACTGTAAAAAGTTTTGGTTTCATCGGTGCTTCCGCCTTCCACAATGATTCTGCCCAATAAATCGTTCCATCGCTTACGACCTTTTTCCATTAGCGATTCAAAAGCGTAACCCCTTACTTCGTGTAGGTTGATTTGAGCTTGCTCTGGGCTGATAAACGAGGATGCCACACGTACTTGCACCACCGAGTTCTTTTTGGTATCCAATCGGATGGCCATACGCTTGTGGGGCAATCCTTTTTCGGTGATTACTTCATCCAATTGGACTTCTGCAATGGGTCTGTCCAATTCGATGGTAAAGTAGCATTTGAAATTTTCGGGTACTCCTCCGCTGTTTTTAGAGCTGTAACCGCTAATGGTAAAAGAGCCTTCTTGAGCCAGAATTTCCGATTCTCCGTCAAAAGCGTCAATAACCAACCAGGATGTAATGAAGCCGGCTTCTACTCCGGAATGGGGATAGGTAAATCGGAAAGCAGCCCCACGTTCGGATGGGGTTATTTCGGCTTTTAGGTTATAGTCAGCCAGATATACACTATAGTAATAAGGCTTTACAACTTCCGTTTTGTGACTGAACCACGAGGCGCGGGCTTCTTCATCGAATTGGGGGTGGCTACCCACCATGGGCATGATACTGAATTGACCGTAATCATTAATCCAAGGGCTGGGCTGATGCGTCTGTTTGAAGCCTCTGATTTTGTGCGCATCGTATGTGTATTGCCATCCGTTTCCCATCTTGCCGGTTTGCGGTGTCCATGTGTTCATGCCCCATGGCATGGCTATGGCGGGATAAGTATTGCCATGGCTCAGTTCGTAGCTGCTTTGAGTGCCTACCAAGGGGTTTACCCAATCTGCGGGATTTGATTGAGCCGAAGCAATCAACGAAATCAGAAAAGACGCTATTATAGATAGTGTTTTGAAAACGAGATTTTTTGTCATTTTGAAGTTTGTATGTCCTTATGTGTGGCCGCCCAATCTTCCAATGCCGCGCATAATTCCGTATCGGTAAGTGAGGCTTGATATTGGTCATAATATAATCTAAAGTTGCACCCTTCTTTGTATGCGCTGCATCCAAAGGCGGTTTTGCCTCGTAAAATTACACCTTTGCCACATTGTGGACAAATGGGTGGTGGTGTTTGAGCTATCGGGGGTGGATTGCCATTACTGCCATATAAAACTTCATTGACCAAATTGCATGTCAGTTGTTTCAGTTCTTGGATAAATTGCGATGCGGGGAGTTCTCGGCGTTCTATACACCGTAATTTATATTCCCATTGACCAGTCAGTTCGGGGCTTTTGAGAAGTTCGTCATGCAGAGTATCTATCAGCTCCATGCCCACCACAGTGGCCAATAGATTTTTGCGCTTTCTGACAATGTAATTTCGTTTGAATAGCGTTTCTATGATATTGGCACGTGTGCTGGGACGTCCGATACCGTTCTCTTTCATTGCCTCTTGCAGTGTTTCATCTTCCACAGTCTTTCCGGCTGTTTCCATGGCACGCAGAAGTGTAGCCTCTGTATAATACTTCGGTGGCTGAGTCTGTTTTTCTTTGACTTCCGGCTTATGATTGCCGCTTTCACCCTTCACAAAACTGGGCAGTACGCTATTGGTTGTCTCTTCTACTTCCTTATTTTCCTCTTCGCAAATATCGTTTTCTTGGGTAAATAATTCTCGCCATCCTGGCTTGAGGATTTCTTTGCCTGATGTCTTGAATATGGTTTTGCCCACAGCCCCCAATACGGTGGTGGTGCTGACTTCACAGTCTGGATAAAAAGCTGCAATGAAATGCCGTACAATCAAGTCGAATACTTTCCCTTCTTTTTCGGTTAGATGGCCGGGTTGCTGTCCGGTGGGAATAATGGCATGGTGGTCTGTAATTTTCGAATTGTCAAAAACTTTTTTGCTTTTCTTAAGCGAACTTTTCTCCAGCAATGGCTCTGTAAAAGAGCTGTATATTGTCAGATTGCGCAGGATATTTGGCACTTTGGGGTAAATGTCATCGCTCAGGTAGGTGGTATCCACACGCGGATAGGTGGTCAGTTTGTTTTCGTACAAACTCTGGATGATGGCCAATGTTTCTTCTGCCGTCAAGTTGAACTTCTTGTTGCATTCTACCTGCAAGCCGGTCAGGTCGAAAAGTTTGGGAGGTAATTCCTTCCCTTTCTTCTGTGTAATATTTGTAATCTCGAAGGGCAGGGAAGAGATTTGTGCAATTACCGCCTCGGCGTCTTCGGCTTTTTCATATTTTCCTTGGGTCGATAGGAAAGATGTATCACGATATACCGTGCTTACCGTCCAGTAGGTCGTGGGGAGAAAGTTGTCTATCTCGTGCTGCCGCTGCACAATCAGTGCCAATGTGGGTGTTTGTACTCTGCCAATACTGAGCACCTGTCTCTGTCCGCTTCTGTGCTTCAGTGTATAAAGTCGAGTGGCATTCATGCCCAGAAGCCAATCTCCGATGGCACGGCACAGACCGGCCTCATAGAGCGATTGAAATTCTTGTTCATCTTTCAGTGCGGCAAAGCCTTCACGAATGGCCTCATCGGTCATAGACGAAATCCAAAGTCGTTTGACGGGCAGTTTGCATCCGCACATCTGCATGACCCACCGCTGGATAAGTTCTCCCTCTTGTCCGGCATCACCGCAGTTAATAACCATTTCGCTCTGCTCCATGAGCGAGGCGATAATTCGCCCCTGCTTTTCGTATGAAGGTTGAGGTATAAATTTGATGCCGAAACGATCGGGTATAATGGGCAATGAATGTAAGTCCCATCGCTTCCAATAGGGATCGTAGTCATGTGGTTCTTTGAGAGTGCAGAGGTGACCGAATGTCCACGACACAAAATATCCGTTGCCTGCCATGTATCCGTCGTGACGGTCTTTGGCATTCAATATGCGAGCAATGTCGCGTGCCACACTGGGTTTTTCTGCAATGCAAAGAATCATGATGCTGACTTTCCTTACAATAAAGGAGAGCGACACTCCATAATGGAATATCGCTCTGCTAATATGGATGGATTTGCTACCCACATATCGGGCAACATGGAGGTAAAATCAAATGTATTACTGTGCCGAGGTTGGTTCTGCGGCAGGAGCTTCGGCGTTTGCTTCTTGTGAGGTTTGTGTGGGAACTGCATTTTCGGTAGGCTGAGTGGGAGTTTCATTACCGAAGTTGGGGGTAGCTACCGGTTTAGCTTCGGGCATTACGGCTTTTTGCTCCAATACTTTTTGATATTCTGCCTTGCCGTCGGTTTTGGCACTGCGGAGGAAGTGAGCCGAAACGATACTCAATACTACAATAATGCCGGCCAGCCACCAAGTCATTTTTTCCAAAAAGTCTGTGGTTTTGCGCACACCCATGATTTGATTGCTGGATGCGAAGCCGGCTGCCAAGCCACCACCTTTAGAGTTCTGAATTACTACAACGAACACCAAAAAGATGGCTGCCAATACAATTAGAATGGTTAAGAAGATATACATATCTTATTATGTTTTTTGTTGATTATTACTTATCAGTTTTTCTAAAAATCTAATTTGGTCTGCAAAGTAACGATTTTTTTCCGGATAATTCAAGTGAATAGCCTGTAATATTCTCAATGCTTTATCATATCGTTTTTGTTCAATATAGATTTTGGCCAGTGTTTCCGTAAATAATTCCTCATTTATGCCGGATTCCGCAAGAGATTCTTCGCGGCTGCCAAGTTCTTCGGCGGTAATTGGTGCAGTAGGTCGGGGAGGGGATGGTGGCATCGAATTTTTTTTCACAGAGGGGTGGAGTAGTGACAACATTGGCTCCTCGAATGTTTCGACGTTTGTGGCAGGAAAGGAGGCAAAGTAATCATCGGATGCAGACAGTGGTTCGCCATACGAAAGTTCGTTGGGTAGGTCTGCTCCGGCAGCTCGCATTTCGCCTAAGAAACTGTCAATCAGCTCAAAATGATTTTCAGAAGAATCGTTATCGGCATCGGTTATGGAGATATTAGGATGCCGATGCGCCCTAACCATGCGGAATAACTTTTTCCTATCCGGAAGTAAATGTGCACGGCGTTTCAACTCTCCGGCAAAACGCACATCGTCCACAATCGCAAGGTTGTAAAGGAAGAGAAACGAGAATGCTGAACAATAAGGATAGGTATCTGCCAATAGCTGCAATTCCCCCAGCGTAGCTTCGGTAAGTCCGGTGGGATTGCGCATATAGGAATAGAGTTGTTCGCGGTTCATGATGGTGTGTGTGGATTACCAATTCTCTACGGTGGCCACATAAATTTGCTTTACGAGGTCGGCAGTAATATCTTCCAATAGTTGATCCTGTACCTCGTTAAACATGCTGCTGCTATCGAACTGACGAGAGGCCGAAAAAGTCTTGTCGAAACTCTCTTTGGGGTTCACACTGTTTTCGAAATGTACACTCACGGTTACGGTGAATTGCGTTTGAGCCGAAAACGCGTTTTCTTGGATAGCCACCGGACTCAAGTCATAGCCGGTGATGTTGCCCTCCAGCAGTAGATCGCCACCCTGCGATACCATTTGGAGCTTGGTGCGTTGGGTATATCGGTCTCTCAGAGCCTCGGTAAAGTTATTGGCAAAGGGTGCATATACCAGGGGCGCTTGGTTATTGAAGTCGCGTATCGTGATGGAGTGAATCTTGTCATAGTCTATGGCTCCGCCGTTGAAGCTGTAAGTGATACAGCCGGTTTGCATCAGAGCAATGAACAGGAGAACAAGACTCCACTGCCCAATTTTTTTATTCCATTTCATATTCTTTGAGTTTACGGTAAAGCGTCCGTTCAGAAATTTCTAATTCTTCTGCAACCGCCTTGCGGCTTCCCTTATGCCTTTGCAGAGATTGTTTGATGAGCATTCGTTCCATTTCCTCTAGAGAGGGATGTTTTTCCACAAATGTCATGTCCTCGGCGGGTTGGGTGGCAATGTTGTGTGGCACGTGTTTGATTTCGGGATGAGAGGGCACGGTGGGGTAGATTACATACGGTTCGGTGGGTGTAACCGCACTTTCCGGATGGATGGCGGCGGTATCGCCAAACACACTGCTATTCATTTTATTGCCTGCGGGGTGTCTGTCTTTTCCATGCATCAGGTCATTAACCATGGCTTTCAGCTCGTTCATCTCGTGTTTCATATCGAAGAGCACTTGATACAGAATTTCCCGTTCGCTGTTAAATCTCCGTTCGTCTATGGTTCCCACTGCCACGGGGTGCATATCCGCTTCCGCATTGCTCGGCAAATAGAGGCTTAGGATACGCGCATCTATCATTCGCTCTTCTTCCAATACACTGATGCGATCTGTGATGTTTTTCAGTTCGCGCACATTGCCCGGCCAGCGGTAGTGCTTAATCAAAGCCTTGGCATCCTCTGTCAGTCTAAGAGGCGGCATTTGGTATTTATCAGCACTGTCGGCAGCGAATTTGCGGAAAAGCAGTGGAATATCGTCCGCCCGATCGCGCAGAGGTGGCACTACAATTGGTACGGTGTTTAATCGGAAAAGCAAGTCTTCCCGAAACTTACCCTTGTTTACAGCCTGACGCAAATCTACGTTGGTAGCAGCCACAATGCGCACATCAGTGGTTTGCGGCTGACTGGAACCCACAGGGATGAATTCGCCGCTTTCCAAAACGCGAAGCAGACGGGCTTGTGTGGGCATGGGCAGTTCGCCCACTTCATCCAAAAAGATGGTACCGCCGGAGGCTTCTTCGAAGTAGCCTTTACGGTCGTTCACCGCGCCGGTAAAAGAACCTTTGCGGTGGCCGAACAGCTCGGAGTCAATGGTGCCTTCCGGTATAGCGCCACAGTTTACCGCAATATACTGAGAATGCTTACGAGCACTATATTGATGAATAATCTTGGGAAAATTTTCTTTACCCACACCGCTTTCGCCCGTAATCAATACAGACATGTCGGTCGGAGCCACCTGTACGGCAATCTCTATGGCATGATCAAGTAGAGGGCTGGTACCGATGATGCCGAAACGATGTTTGATAGATTGAATATCGATATTCATATTTATTCTTGGCGAGATAGCCTGGTGGCTACTTAATGAACAAAGGTAGATAAAATACTCAATTGAATGTTTCTGTCGTCGAGGCCAATCTTGTGTTATACATCCCCATCAATATATGGTGTGTTGAAAAAATCAATACATTTTGAATTTATTTTATGCATAAATTTTTCCGCCCTTTGTAAAATAAAAAATGGCAACTTCTGAATGTTTCCAAAAGCGGCCATCGGGAGGTGTTGTATGGGATTATTTTTTAGTGATGAGTCCTTTTACGCGGCCAGGGTTTTGTTTGATGAAATCACTCCAATTCTTCACGGATCCATCGCCATGGCGCATCAGGGGAGTGGAGGTTAGGAAATGATGGCACACCGCCACACCCAAGGCATCGGTGGCATCCAATTCTATCTTCATCTGTTCTTCTGGAATTCTTAGGATTTTTTGCAGCATACCGGCCACTTGCTCTTTGGAGGCCGAGCCGTTTCCGGTAATGGCTTGTTTGATGCGCATGGGCACATACTCCGTAATGGGCACATCGTGTTTGAGGGCGGCAGCCATGGCCACCCCTTGCGCTCGCCCCAGCTTGAGCATACTCTGCACATTCTTCCCGAAGAAAGGGGCTTCGATGGCGAGTTCATCCGGCATAAACTCTTCGATGATACCGGAAATGCGGTCATAAATGCGTTTGAGGCGGATATAATGATTTTGGAACTTATCCAGTTTGATCACTCCCATCGCTATCAGTTCCGCCTGCTGCCCTTGCACCCGGATGATACCATAACCCATCAGAATGGTACCGGGGTCGATGCCCATGATGATACGTTCACTGTCAGTTTCTTTCATCTTACCATTTGATTGATTCCATCGGTGTGGCAAAAGCCATCAGCCGTTCACCGAATTTCTTTTGCAGCGATTGCAACAGGGAGGGCAGGTGCACTTCCTGCCACTGACCGAGGGCATCGATGTCAGATAGGTAGATATGCAGCGCATAACGCACAGCGTCCGGCTCTTCTTCGGAAGCAGAGGGAAGTAGTTTGAGTAGTTGCGATTCGGCTGCAGGCAGATGCCGGTGCAGTTCTGAACGGAAATCCGTTTCGATGGGCGGCTCCATGAAAAACGTGATGTTAAGTAATATCATAGCTTATATAAGAAGGCTTGCTTCATTTACAAAAAAAGACTTATGGGGCATTGGCGTGAGTGCAGTAAGACTCATTTATGCCGAACTCATGTTGCAAAAATAACCATTGCAATGCGATTTCCGTCATTTCTACCCCTGAAAGAGTGACCCAAATAACGACTTGACAAAAAATACCGTTTGAAATCCCCCTCAATTTCTAATCTATGAAAGGCAGTAGCTTTTCATATAAGAGCAGTTTCCCATCCTTTTTAGACAGCATTTGTTGCTATCTTTGAAAAAAGGTAGAAGAA
>CAMFNC010000033.1 GCA_945965245.1 uncultured Porphyromonas sp.
CATTAAATCAGGCCGACTCTGCCGAAATCATTATCGTGGGAGACATCATGGCACACGGCCCTCAAATTCGTGCAGCCAAGCAAGCCGATGACTCTTATGATTTCCGCAATAGCTTTTCACTCATTAAACCTTATGTGGAAAGTGCGGATTTGGCTATCGGCAACTTCGAAACCACACTGGGTGGTGAACCTTATAAGGGATTCCCACAATTCTCTGCTCCAGACGAACTTGTAGATGCCCTCAAAGACACCGGATTTGATGTACTGACCACAGCCAACAATCATGCCGCCGACCGTGGTATGAAGGGTATCCTCCGAACCATTGAACAAATACAAAAGCGAGAAATCCATACCACCGGCTCCTTCAAAGATTCTACGGACAGATTTAACAGAGCTCCGCTAATGGTTAGTGTCGGCAGTTTCAAAATTGCAATATTGGCATACACTTACGGCACCAACGGTATCAGAGTGCCGGCTCCATCGGCCGTAGCCCTAATAGACTCTGCTGCCATCCTCAAGGAAGTAACCCGTGCGGAAGAATTGGGCGCACAGTACATTCTGGTAATGATTCATTGGGGTAATGAATATGAAAAAAATCCCAATCCGCACCAAACCCATATGGCTGAATACCTGCATAGCATAGGCGTGGATGCCGTTATCGGCTCCCACCCTCATGTGGTGCAAAAATCCGAAATCATCCCTGCCGACTTGGTCTGCCCGCGCCCCACTTTCGTATTATATTCGCTCGGCAATTTCATCAGTAATCAGAATGATATGCCATCACGCGGCGGTTTGATGCTCAGATTGTTTCTCAAACGCAAAACACCCGAATTGGAGATTGCCACACGGGCTTCATATCAATATGTATGGGTAAACAAAAAAGCAGATAACGGGCAACCCCGATACCTGCTATATCCGATTAATCCGAAAGGAGATTTACCAGAGGGACTACCCCGTGCAGATGAAAATGCAGCACAGCAATTCTGCAAAAGATACCAAGATATTCCTCTTACCGAAGAGAGCACTCACTAATCACCACAACCGAACTCCTGCTTACGTTCGCGTATTCGCTCTGCCAATAAAATAGTCTGTTCCAGATAAGGGAGTTCGTTGCAGAGTAAGCGGCTGAATGTATTGCCCTCCAACAATTCGCAAATTTGCTGCACAGGCCACCATTTACCCTCTGCCGGATTACAATGTGTAATCAATAAGTCCGGCTCCTCTACGCTAACAGCATACAGATTGACCAAACAACTATTGTTTCCATGTTTATTTTGATAAGTAATTAAATGGCGGGGGCAAGATCGTTTGAGGCCACAGAAACGCTCATCAATCAATCGCTGCGCCACCATTTGAGGATTTTCGCTCTCCTTTACCCAGTCTATAAAAGGGGTGTCCACACATTCATAATGACACAAATCACAGCACAAGCGATGCTCCAAATATATCATATCCTTACAGATGGCCACTAATCTGACCATAGGTAATTGTGCCCCTTGAACTTGGTTTACCTCAGAACGACTTACACGTCCCACAGCATTGCCCTGCCGATCCACCAGCGAAACCCATTCCTCGTCCAATAATTTCTTACGAATCCAATAGAGGTTCAAAACTTCTATTAGGTAAAACATCCAAGTAAATGCCACAATGATCCACGAGCAAATGCGATGAGCCAAATGGTCGGGCGATATATTCAATAAACTAAGAAGTCCGGCAGCAAAGAGAGAAAGCACCACAAATAAGTCTATATGCGCACTTTGGTTCCGATGTTCGTTGATCAGCAATCTGCGATGAAGCACCTTTTCATCAATCTTTTGACTGGTTGGCCGTTCTTCTTTTCCATCCAACCTCATTTTCAAAAAATGAGTTACGATAGCAGATATGGTTAGAATGACTATCTGGCTATAAAATGATGATGGAATAAGCCACGGAATAAAATAATAAATCAAACCGACCAAAAGAAGAACCACACCCGAAGTCAAGAGCGTGGGCATATAGTCTGGCTTAGCCCAAGCCACCTTGCGTAATACCAATAAAACGACCCACAATGACACAGCTATGATTAAGGCCAACCATACGGAAACCAACGGTAAAATCGTGAGCATAATCATTGTGGGGAATAATCCGCTCAAAGGATTACTTCCCACCCAAGGTCTAATGTTCGGTATGTGATGATATGTTTTTTTACTATCCATTTTTTCTGAAGAATTTGTAGATATAACAATATCGGGTCAATATGAGTTCATACGCACCTCAAATCGTTTATTTCGCATCATGAAAGCAAAACGAACGATTTTAAATTCTTTTTTATATAAAAGCCCGTTATTGCTATCAAAAAGCATTGCAATATCAAATTCTTTATATATCTTTGTCATGTGGTTTTTTCATAATAGTATTAGATTTAAGGTTAACAATTTTAAGGTTGGGGATGTCGGGAGATATCCCCAAATCTTTTTATGTAATTACAATTCTTTTTGTTCTCTTCAATAATCCTAACATACTCCTAAAACCTTATACCCACATATTTCCAATACATAACAAAATCTCAGAAAGAAACAAATTCTTCAACTCGATTTACAACATATCCTCCGGCTGTTTTTGCTCATTATTAAACACTCCGCCATTTCTTTTTGTATTTTTGTATCTGACTATTCATTCATCAAGCAATGTGTATTAAAAGAACTATCATTACCTTATCAATCACACTCCTTATCGGACTTTTTTCGGATGCCTTGGCACAATCGCCACAGCAAAATTCCGAAGTCAAGATTTACACTTTGGCTGATACTCAACAGGAAATGCAAAAGCGCGAACAACTGTATATAACCTCGAGTGATACGATTTCGCTGTCTGATGCCTCCCATAATTACCTCTCTCACATCCTATCCATCCCATTGGTAAGCAGACCTATAAAAAAAGACCAAGGTATCCCTCCCTTTGACCGCCCTCTTATCACCACTATACTCCCCCAACCGGGAAACATCATCCCTGTACCACAAATATCCATCGGATTTAATCAAAGACTGGTGCAAGAGGCTCTGAATCATCTGCAACATTTCAGTCCCGAATTATTCGCTTACGGAGCAGACTTTTTATCGCAATATCGAACCGACTATATTCCCATTGGTTTCGATAAAAACGGTATGAAACTGAATGAATATGAACAATTACAAAAATCCGTGGGGCAAAGTGTAGAGCCGCTTTTGGTGCGCGAAGCACCCACCAAGCATTGGATTCCCGTATTCGAAAGTTCAATCCAGTTTTCGCAGAATTTCGTTTCCAACAACTGGTATAAAGGCGGAGCCGGTAACCTCAACTTATTTTTAAGAAATTACTTTGCCTATAACTACATTGCCAATAAAATCAATTGGACAAACGAATTCGAAAGTAAACTCAGCATCTATAACGCGCAAGACGATTCGGTGCATCGCTATCGCATTGCCGATGACCTACTGCGCCTGCACAGCAACTTCGGTTATCGCGCCATTAAAAGATGGTACTATACACTCGATTGGGAAGTGCGCACACAGCTCTTCCACGGATACAAGCAAAATAGCAGAAGACTAGCCTCATCATGGCTATCTCCCCTGCACTCCATAATGGGTTTGGGTATGAAATATGAATATAAGAACTTTGACAAAGCTATTTATGGCAAAAAAATCAAATTTACGCTCAACCTCGCTCCTATCTCTTATACCATGCGCTCGGCCATCAACCCGAACATAGAACTGGAGCGTCATGGTTTATCGTCCGAGCAGATGATTAGGCATACTATCGGTTCGACAATCAGTTCGGAACTGCAATGGGATTTCAACCTGACTATCGGCTGGCGTTCGCGATTTAACTACAATACCAACTACAAACAAGTGGAAAGTGAATGGGAAAACACTTTCAATTTCAATTTCAACCGCTTCTTCAGTACAAAACTATACCTATATCTCCGATTCGACGACTCGGTACCCCCTTCATCGGATTGGATGAAATACATTCAGATAAACGAACTCATCAGTTTGGGTTTCAATTTCAGGCTGTAAGCATCGAATCTTATATTTTACACGCAAAAATGATTCCATAGTATGAATTTAGCAGTATATTTGCACGCCTTAATGTTGAGGCAACAATTTAATCAGAAAGAAAATGAAAAAATTTTTAATACCGGCAGCTTTGGTAGCTTTTGCTCTTACAGCATGCCAAGGTAATAAAACTGAAAACCAGAACGTTGACAGCATGGCTCAAGAGCCTGCAATGGAAGAAGTTATTGTAACGCCCGAATGGGTTGGCACATTCGAAGGCACCTTGCCTATGGCTGATGCAGAAGGGGAAAAAGTGGTTTTAACTTTGAATGAAGACGGCTCTTTTAAGAAAGATGCCGAAGTTTTGAGCAGCAATCCCGACAAAGCCGGTATGACAACCGAAGATGGTACTTGGACTTTGGACGAAGCTACCCAAATCATCACTTTGGTCAAGCCCAATGCTACCGAAGAATACTATCAATGGGCTAACGGCACTCTTACTTTGCTAAATGACAAGAAAGAAGCACCCGCTGCCGATATGGCCGACAAGTATGTTCTGAACAAGAAGTAATCTAAAACTTATCACTCACAAAGAGGGCATTGCTGTTGTTACGCAATGCCCTCTTTTATATCCATCAAGTATGGTATTTTTAGGGATTTAGCCATGTACGGATGACAAAACAGAAATCTCCGCAATCGAATTGAATACTTTTTTCGTTATTTATAGAGAATAGCAAAGTAATTTTTCTATTTTTGTATTCAAGTGTCCGTAAAGGTGCTTTTAAACGGACTAAACAATAACTATTAATTATTTTAATACAACAAGCAAGCTATGAATTTATCACACATTGAGCATCTTGGCATTGCCGTCAAGAGCATTGAAGAATCTCTGCCTTATTATGAAGGTGTTTTAGGTCTGAAATGTTACAACATCGAAGAAGTTGCTGACCAAAAGGTTAAGACCGCTTTCTTTAAAGTAGGTCAGACTAAAATTGAATTGCTGGAGCCGACCAGCGAAGAAAGCACCATTGCCAAATTCATCGAAAAACGCGGCGAAGGTATTCACCACATTGCATTCGCTGTGCCCGATACCGGCGAAGCTCTGAGTGAAATGGAATCAAAGGGCGTGCGTCTGATAGACAAAGCCCCCCGTAAGGGAGCAGAAGGTCTGAATATCGGCTTCCTACACCCGAAGAGCACTCTGGGCGTACTCACAGAATTGTGCGACTGTAAAGACAAATAAATCAAAATATATAAAAATCATATCATTAACATTATGAGTGTTCAATTAGAAAAAATCAAAGAACTCATCAAACGCCGCGAAGAGGCTCACCTCGGTGGAGGACAAAAACGTATTGACAAACAACACGAGAAAGGGAAATTCACAGCTCGTGAACGTATAGCCATGTTGTTGGACGAAGGCAGTTTCGAAGAGGTAGATACATTCGTATTGCACCGCTCTTCTAATTTCGGCATCGACAAAACCAAATTCATGGGCGATGGCGTTGTAACCGGTAGCGGTACGATTGATGGTCGCTTGGTATATGTGTTTGCACAGGACTTTACCGTATTCGGTGGTGCTCTATCTGAAATGATGGCACAGAAAATCTGTAAAGTAATGGAATTGGGTATGAAGATGGGTGCTCCCATTATTGGTCTGAACGACTCGGGTGGTGCTCGTATCCAGGAAGGTGTAAACGCATTGTGCGGATATGGCAACATCTTCGAAAATAATATTCTAGCATCAGGTGTAGTACCTCAGATTTCTGCCATCTTCGGTCCTTGTGCCGGCGGTGCTGTATATTCACCGGCTTTGACCGACTTCAACATCATGGTGAAAAACTCCAGCTATATGTTCCTTACCGGCCCCAAAGTGGTTAAAACCGTTACGGGTGAAGATGTAAGCCAAGAACAATTGGGTGGTGCCAGCGTACATGCCTCTAAGAGTGGTGTGGCTCACTTTGCCGTGGATGATGAAACCGAAGGTATCCGTCTGATTCGTCACCTCATCAGCTTCATTCCCCAAAACAATATGGAAGATGCACCCTATGCCGAGTGCACCGACCCCATCGATCGTGCCGATAACGGCCTGAACGAAATTATCCCCGAAGAACCCAACCGCGCATACAATATGTACGAAGTAATCGGTTCTATTGTGGACAACGGTGAGTTTTTGGAAGTACATGCAGACTATGCCAAAAATATCATTGTGGGCTTCGCCCGTTTCAATGGTCGTAGCGTAGGTATCGTGGCCAACCAACCCATGCAAATGGCCGGTTGCTTGGACAGCAATGCCTCTCGTAAGGGTGCTCGTTTCGTTCGTTTCTGCGATGCCTTCAATATTCCTTTAGTAACACTCGTGGACGTTCCCGGTTTCTTGCCCGGCACAGGTCAGGAATACAATGGTGTAATTGTACATGGAGCCAAGTTACTCTACGCATTCGGCGAAGCCACTGTGCCCAAAGTAACCATTACCCTGCGTAAGGCTTATGGTGGAGCATACATTGTAATGGGTTCTAAGCACTTACGTGCCGATGTAAACTACGCATGGCCTTCTGCCGAAATCGCAGTAATGGGTCCCAGTGGTGCCGTGGAAGTAATCTTTGCCAAGGAAGTAGCTGCCGCAGAAGATCCTGCCAAAGCTGCTCTGGAAAAAGAAGAAGAATACCGTCAGGCATTTGCCAATCCATACAATGCGGCTTCCTACGGCTATATGGACGATGTAATTGAACCTCGCAACACCCGCTTCCGCATTATCCGTGCTTTGGAGCAATTGCATACCAAGAAGCAATCTATTCCTGCCAAAAAGCACGACAATATACCCTTGTAATTGCACTAATCTTTATGAAGATTACAAGAAAAGTATTTTCTTCTATCATCGTAACTGCCCTCATGGTGTTGTCTTTTGCCCCTCTTATGGCGCAAAAGGCAACGTCCATGCGCATCAATGAGGTATTGGTCAACAACCAAAACAACTTCATGGATCAGTATGGACATCGTGGTGCATGGATTGAATTGTTTAACAGTTCGGCCGGCACTGTGGACATCAAAGGATGTTACCTGACCAACGACCCTGCGAATCTGACCAAATACGCAATTCCCAAAGGTGACGTCTTGACACAAATCAAGCCGGGTCAGCATATCCTTTTCTGGGCAGATGGCATGAAAGACAGAGGTACATTCCATCTCAACTTTGTCCTTGATACCCTAAACTCAAACTTTATAGCCTTGGTAGATGCCGATGGTAAAACTATTATCGACAGCATCAATACTCCGGCAACCATAGACGCAAATCGCTCATATGCTCGTCGTATGGATGGTGTGGGAGGTATCGGGAATGCCGAAAACGGATGGGAAGTTTCAGCAAAGGTAACTCCAAGCACGAACAATGTGACTCTGGATACTAATGAGAAACTGGATCGCTTGAAAAACCAAGATCCATCTGGCGGCATTATGTCTATCACAGCCATTTCGGTGGTCTTTATTGGACTGATACTGCTCAGTATCCTTTTCCGTTTCATCGGATGGATGTCCAACAGACCTACTCCGAAGAAAAAGGGTAAAACTGCCGCTCCGGCTACCGTCATGGTTCAACCACAAAAGACTACCAACAATGATGGTGAAGTGCACGCTGCTATTGCATTGGCTCTTTACGAGGCGATGGGCGAGATGCATGATACCGAAAGTTTCACACTCACCATCGCTCGCAATAACTCCGGGAATACAGGTTGGTGTGCCAGAGGGCAAAGTATGAGAACTAATCCACAACGCTATTTGGGACATTAATCACATTTTGAAATGAAAAAAACCGACAAAAATATCTCCGAGATTCACGTGGCTATCGGATTGGCTCTCTATGAAGCTCAGTATGAAGAACACGACTATGAATCTTTTAAACTGACTCTGAAAAGCCTTTCCGCCAACTGGAATCACAAAATTCAGACCATGCGTCAGCAACCTGAACGTCACTAATTTCAACCAATCATTTATACAAAAGACATGAAAGAATATAAGTATAAAATCAATGGTACCGAATACAAGGTACAAATTAATAATATGGATGAATCCAAAGCCGAGGTAGAAGTAAACGGCAAAGCTTACGAAGTAGAACTCATCCAAGAAAAGAAAGCCAAACCGGTAATTAAACCTGTTGCTCCCAAAGCTGCTCCGATGGCAGCTCCTGCCGCTGAACCGGTTCGCTCCGATGCTGCTGGTTCGGGTGTAAAGAGTCCTCTGCCCGGGGTTATCCTTGATGTAAAAGTAAATGTGGGTGACGAAGTGAAAGCAGGACAGCCTGTTGCCATTCTGGAAGCCATGAAGATGGAAAACACTATCAACGCCGACCGCAATGGTAAAATTGTTGAAATCAAAGTTAAGAAAGGTGATTCCATACTTGAAGGCTCTGATATTGTGATAATCGGATAACCCTATGGGAGGTTTCGGTAATTTCTTGCTGGAAAATTTACAGATTTTCCTTTCATACACCGGATTCGCCAATGCTCTACCCGGTCACTTTGTAATGATCGTGGTGGGTATAGCATTTATCTACTTGGCAGTCAAATATGAGTTTGAGCCCATGTTGCTCATTCCCATCGGATTTGGTATGCTTATCGGGAATATTCCCTTTAAGGACGCCGGCTTACAAGTGGGTATATACGAAGAAGGTTCTGTGTTGAATATTCTATACCAAGGAGTAAAACAAGGGTGGTACCCTCCCTTGATTTTTCTGGGAATCGGGGCAATGACAGACTTCTCGGCTCTGATTTCCAACCCTAAGCTCATATTGATTGGTGCAGCTGCCCAAATGGGAATTTTTGCAGCTTACATGGTGGCACTGCAATTAGGTTTTGCCCCCAACGAAGCAGGTGCCATCGGTATCATTGGTGGCGCTGATGGCCCCACAGCCATCTTCTTGTCTTCCAAATTGGCTCCTCACCTAATGGGTGCCATTGCAGTATCAGCTTATTCATATATGGCTTTGGTACCGATTATTCAGCCTCCGTTCATGAAATTGCTCACTACCAAAAAAGAAAGAGTAATACGCATGAAACCTCCTCGTGTGGTTTCTCAGACTGAAAAGATAGTTTTTCCAGTTGCTGGAATGCTCTTGACCACCTTCTTTGTGCCATCTGGTTTGCCTTTATTGGGAATGCTTTTCTTTGGTAACCTGCTCAAAGAAAGCGGCGTAACTCGTCGTTTGGCAGAAACCGCACGTGGTCCACTCATTGACACCATTACAATTTTATTGGGTGTTACAGTGGGAGCCTCCACGCAGGCTACTCAATTCTTAACTCTGAACTCCATCAAGATTTTCTTCTTGGGTGCTTTCTCTTTCGTGGTAGCCACCATCTTCGGTGTATTGTTTGTCAAGTTCATGAACCTCTTTTTAAGAAAAGACAACAAATTAAATCCGCTGATTGGTAACGCCGGAGTATCTGCGGTACCAGACTCTGCACGTATCTCACAAGTAATGGGTTTGAAATATGACCCTACCAACTACTTGCTGATGCATGCCATGGGACCGAACGTGGCTGGAGTTATTGGTTCGGCCGTAGCTGCGGGTATCTTACTTGGCTTCTTAGCATAGCACAAGACGTAAAACGTTATTCAAAAGAAGCTACGTCATTTTTATGGCGCAGCTTCTTTTGCTTTCAACCATATTGGAGTACAACGTCAACGTCCACTATCAAGAATAGTCTTGACATGTACTGAAAAAGTTGACACTCGGAGAGGTCAAA
>CAMFNC010000034.1 GCA_945965245.1 uncultured Porphyromonas sp.
CCTTGGATTTCGTTTTCAAGCTGCTGTTCCAATTCCATCACTTCCCGCTTGGTATTTTTCACCTGTACACGCAGTGCACTTTCCTTGCTTTTGATGGTGGGCAAGGTGCGCAGACGCATCTTCAGGTTCTTTTCCTGCTGCTGAAGCGATGTCTTGTTATATTGAAACTTAATAGCCATAATTTATTTAGGAATCTATCTGTTTAGCTGATTGTTGCAAACGAATTATTTGTTGGCAACCTCGGCGACAGATTGTTTGGGCCAGTACTCATCCACCAAAGCCTGCTTGATGTTGGCTTCTGCCGGAGTGAAGTATTTGGCGAATAGGCCCCAAGTTTTGTCGAGCATCTCGGTAGCATCCAAGTTTACGTCGATGGCAAGGAGTTGAGAAGAATAGTCGGCAGCGAACTTCAGAGTACGAGTGTCATAGTCCGTGAGGTCGAAACCGTTTTCCAACTTCGTTTGGGCATTGGCAGCATCTGAATAAAGACGCACAGCAGCATTCATCACTTGTGGATGGTCTGCACGTGTTTTCTTGCCGATAACCAACTGTTTCAGACGAGAGAGCGAGCGGAACGGGTCCACAATAACTTTACCCACGCTGGCATCTCTGCGGAGGTAGAGCTGACCTTCTGTAATATAACCCGTATTATCGGGCACGGCATGTGTGATGTCGCCGCCGGAGAGTGTGGTCACAGCGATGATGGTGATGGAACCACCATCGGGGAACTGCACAGCCTTTTCGTAAATCTTGGCCAAATCCGAATAGAGTGAACCAGGCATAGAGTCCTTAGACGGAATTTGGTCCATACGGTTCGATACAATGGCCAAAGCATCGGCATAGTTGGTCATGTCGGTAAGCAGCACCAAGACCTTTTCGTGTTTTTCCACGGCAAAGTATTCGGCGGCAGCCAAAGTCATGTCGGGAATCAACAGACGCTCCACAGAGGGCTCCTGCGTGGTATTGATAAAGCTGATGATACGATCCAATGCACCGGCATTGCTAAAGGTATTTTTGAAGTAGAGATAGTCGTCATTGGTCAGACCCATACCGCCCAAGATAATCTTGTCACTCTTGGCACGCAGAGCCACCATGGCCATTACTTCATTAAACGGTTGGTCGGGGTCGGCAAAGAACGGTATCTTCTGACCGGTTACCAATGTATTGTTCAAGTCGATACCGGCAATACCGGTGGCAATCAACTCAGAAGGTTGTTCACGACGAACGGGATTTACAGACGGGCCACCGATTTCCACTTCTTTACCTTCGGGTTGAGGACCTCCGTCGATGGGTTCGCCATAAGCGTTGAAGAAACGCCCCGCCAGCTGTTCGCCAACTTTCAGCGTAGGAGCTTTGCCGGTGAAAATCACTTCCGCATCGGTGGGGATACCTTCCGTGCCACCGAATACTTGTAGCGTAACTTCGTCACCCACAATGCGCACCACCTGAGCCAAACGACCTTCGATGGTAGCCAATTCTTCATTACCAATGCCGGTAGCGTGAAGCATACACGTGGCCTTGGTAATGTTTGAAATTTTGGTATATATTTTTTGGAATGCTTTTGTTGCCATATTACTCTTGGATAGCTTATTTTACTTCAATCATCGCTTTCAGTTCTGCTTCATATTTCTTGAAGTCGTCACTGTTGTATTCTGAGTAGTTCATCTGTTTGCAGACGTTAATTAACTTCTTGAAATAATCAGATACTTCCACGAAACCTTCGAAGTGGAACTCGCGTCGGCAGAGATCTGCCACGATGTTCATCATATATTCCTGACGTTCGAGCGGTGTATTGCAGTCGATTTCGTCGAAGGCATCCTGTTGCAAAATCACAAAGTCAATCAATTCTGATTTCCAGAAAGTAACGTGGTATTCCACGGGCACACCGTCATCACCCAAGATGTTAATCTGCTCAGCAATTTCGCGACCTTGGTGCAGACGCATTTTCAGGTCTTGAATTTTCTCCACCCAGGTATTACCGATACGAGCGGAGATATATTCTTGAAATTCGGGATATTCCAGATATTTAGAGTAACTGTCGATGGGGTTCACGGCCGGATAACGTTTACTGTCGGCACGCTCCTGCTGCAAAGCGTAGAAGCATCGAGCCACCTTCTTGGTGTTTTCTGTTACAGGTTCCTTGAGGTTACCACCGGCGGGAGATACCGTACCAATGAAGGTTACAGAACCGGTTTCGCCGTTATTGAGGTTTACGAAACCTGCGCGAGCATAGAAGTTGGCAATAATGGCCGAGATGTCCATCGGGAAAGCATCGGGACCGGGAAGTTCTTCCAAACGGTTACTCATTTCACGCAAAGCCTGTGCCCAACGTGAAGTGGAATCTGCCATCAGCAATACCTTCAGACCCATGGTGCGATAATATTCGGCAATGGTCATGGCCGTATATACAGAAGCCTCACGGGCAGCCACGGGCATGTTAGAGGTATTGGCAATGATGATGGTACGTTCCATCAGCTTACGACCTGTATGAGGGTCTACCAAGTGGGGGAATTCGGCAAAGATTTCCACTACCTCGTTGGCACGCTCACCACAAGCAGCGATAATCACGATGTTGGCTTCGGCCTGCTTGGATATGGCGTGCTGAAGCACTGTCTTGCCTGTACCGAACGGACCGGGGATAAATCCTGTACCGCCCTCCACAATGGGGTTGATGGTATCGATGGTGCGCACACCAGTTTCCAGCAATTTGAAGGGTCTGGGTTTATCACGGTAGCAAGTGATGGGCACTTTTACGGGCCATTTCTGTACCATGGTCACATTGTGGTCTTTGCCTTCGTGGTCAGTTACCACAGCTATTACCTCATTTACGGTATAGCTGCCGGCACCGATGATGCTTTTTACCTTGTAGTTACCTTCGAAAGTAAAAGGTACCATGATTTTGTGTGGTTGGAAGTTTTCGTCCACTTCACCCAGCCATGAACCGGCCTGTACGAGGTCGCCCACTTTGGCAATGGGTTTGAACGCCCACTTCTTTTCGTCGTCCAGAGCAGGCGTATAATCGCCGCGCTTGAGGAATACGCCGTCCATTTTGTCGAGGTCGTTTTGCAGACCGTCGAAGTTTTTAGAGAGCAAGCCGGGACCCAATGTTACTTCTAACATGTGTCCGGTAAATTCTGCTTCGTCACCGATGCGCATGCCGCGCGTGCTTTCGAAGACCTGTGCGTAAGCGTTTTTTCCGCCAATCACCTTGATGACCTCGCTCATGAGCTTAACGCCATCTACGGTAATGTAGCATATCTCATTCTGAGATACCGGTCCGTCCACCTCTAAGGTTACCAAGTTGGAGACGATACCTTTGACAACTCCTTTTGTAGCCATTATATAATTATTTCTGTTGTTTCTTTTTGAATTCTTCCAATGAATTGCGGCTTTCCGCTTTCAGAGAATAGACGATATTGCGGAACGTCTTTTCACCGGTTACCTCGTTGAGGTCCACCCAGCGTTCGATGATACCGATTTGGATATAGTAGCTCAGCAGACGTTCGATGCCGAACACTTTGTCGAAGCATTCATCGTCCAACCATTTCCAGCGGAAGAGGTCCAAATCGCGTTCGCGTTTGCTGATATCCTGCTCTTCGGCTATCGAAAGCATCTGTGCAAGATATGGCAGTTCCTCTTCGGTAAGTCCGAAGTCTTTGGCTGTCGATGTGCGCATCTGGTTTTCCACGGCACTATCGCCCACAATCAAATTTTTGGCATCCCAACCCAGCTTGCGCGTGGTATATACTGCCAATACATTCCTCAGATTGAGGTTAAGACGGAACCAGCGTTTCACGAAACTTTTGGATTGTCCGAGGGCAAATTGGTAATAGATGGCCGAAAGACGGTCTTCTTTGGAGAGTTTATACTCCACAAATTCGCTCTCCTCCCGATTGTCCCCTCTGCGCTCTTCCTCTTCTTCGTTTACCGGTTGGTAACGCTCTTGGAGATAGGTGTAAATATAAGAGGGAATATGGTCAAACAGCTGAGGTTTTTTACCTCGGCTGATGGCAAAAACGATTCGCCTGATTTCAGACTCTTCGAAAGCTGTAAAGAGCGAAAGTTGTTCTTCTTCGGGCTGTGCAGCAGTCGTGGCAGTCGTTTTGGCTTCATCGTCCAAATCTTCCTTTTGGGCCGTTTGCTCTTCATTTTCTTTGTCGAGCTGCGCCAAATAGGTCAAAAGTCTGCGATTTTCGGCATCGAAGCGAAGCAGATTGAACCATTTGAGGTCGCCGGGTGTAAGCTGTTCCTCCAGCGTGGCAGCGAATTGACGTTGCGTAAACGGCAACTTACGCTGATCTACGGAGATATTGGGCAGCCCGGAGACTAATGCGTAATAATTAGCCATGGGTGCGGATTAAAATAATGCCTTGGCTAATTGAGGTCTCAGGAAGCCTTTGAAAAGTTCGATGAATTCGGCTTCGCCAAAAATCATCTTGTAAGAGCCGTCTTTGGGAGCAATTTGGAAAGTGGTGGGCAGACCGCCTACGCTCTTGATGGTAACACCTTTGTCGAGCAAGTCTTTGGCATTTTCGGTGAAATAGGCTTGCAGTTTATCTGCTTCCGGAGTTTGGATTTCCAGCCCCTTGTCGGGGTTCCAGCTGCGCACCAAAGCGAGTATCATTTCCTGCATAAATGCAGGGTTGCTCATGGCTGCCTTCACATTGCTACCGGCAATCTCGCCGGTGAGCATATCCGTCACAGAGCTTTTCAGCGATTCAATCATCTGATCGGCATAAAGCTTGAGTTCGGATTGTGTGTTTTGTTGCGTGGCAACCGCTTTTTTCTCCGCATCGCGAACGATGTTTTCAGCTTGAGTTTTAGCCTCTTGCAGCAGAGCATCACGTTTGGCTGTCGCTTCAGCAATAATTTTTTCAGCTTCAGCGTTACCTTTTTGAACGCCTTCGTTGTAAATCTTTTGAGTGAGTTCTTGGATTTTGGAGTCCATATTTATATTGTTTAGTATTTGATTCGCGGTTGCGTTTTTATATTTTGGCGCAAAGATAAATATAATTAATCAAATATAAGCGGCCGCACTTTAGGTAAATGTATTTGCCCTTTCAATATTATGAGCGCAGCAGCCGGGCAAAAATCTCCCGGCTGCCATCTGATGTGTGGGAACTGAAAAATTTTGTGCATAAGTTTCGAAACTTTATGCACAAAACCCAAGCTAAACATCAATGTTACAGATGCCTGGCTCTCCACAAACGTTTTTCCGATGATGCGACAAACGTTTAAATGCTATTCCCTACCGTTGACCTTCAATGAGGCGGCTATCTTATCGGCATAGTGGGCATAGGCCTTGCGGGTTGGATTGAAAACATATTCAACAGAAATATTCAGCTCATCCACCCACAGTGTGCGGATGCGTACTTCACGACCATCGGAGCGTGTACCCTCGATGGTGTATTCGCGGTTATTCTCATCTATTCGAGAGGCATTGATTTTCGTATTTTCCTCTTCGACCAGCCGGGTCTGCGTGCTTTCGTAGTCATCACGCAGTGTGCCGATGCCCAAAGTCTCCATATTCCAACTGCCGTAAGCGGTCAGTTCCGCCTCACCATCTGCGGATTTGAACACACGACCATCATTGTTGGTGGGTGCTGGCTGCTCCACAAAGTCTTTGGGATAGAGCACCGAAAAGCCAAATCGGTTATTGGAATAAGTGCTAAAAACGTCTGCCGGGATTTCTGCATCGGGAGCGGACGCATTGGTCGTGGCAGCTGTCACGGAAGCCTTCTCTTCTTCCTGTTTTTCTTTTTTATGACCTTGGCAAGCCCCTGCCAAAAACAAGAGTGCGCCCAAAAAGAAGGCGACAGCCATAACGTTACTTTTCATGATTTCTTTGTTTTTGAGATGAAATATAAGTGGAAGGAATATGCCGAGGATTACTTATGTTCGGTAATCCAGAAGCGACGAATGCCGGTATGCCCGGACACTTTTTTCTGATGATAGAGGTAAAACATCAACCCCTGTGCCGTGGTACGTCGCAAATTGACGCCACGTTCCTTGGCCGGGAAGTGATATACGGATGCCATATAGCTATTCATGGCCACAGCATACTGTCGCTGTGACTCAAGGGGACGACCATCATGAGTCATTACCTCCACACTGTCCAGTGTTTGATTTTTATTGCGGGTATGATACTGCATGCGGATGCCAGCGGCATAGACGGGGTGGTTCTCATCTTCGGGATACGCAGACATGAGCAAATCTTTCAGTTCGGCTCCGGTAAGACGATAACAGAGTATATCGTTATTGAATGGGTCCAACGTGTAAACATCGCGCACGGTGATAGCTCCGGCGGGCAGTTTTGAAATGCGCACACCACCGGGATTGACCAGTGCAATATCCATATCGGTAGCATATTGCAGCGCATCCGCCATCAGGTAACCCAAGGCATCCTTATTTAGATAGGGCGAAGTGGCCCGAGCCAACACCCGATTAAACGAAGGGTCGCTATTATATTTATCCACCATACGCCGGATATTGAAATCAATCTGAGCTTTTTTGCCTTCCAGCGAAATCAACCGACTTTTGAGGGAGATTTTACCCAACGCAGAACGTCTAATCAGGGTGAGAGTGGCATATTTCAGTTTGGCTTCAGCCTGCGTAATCAGCGTGCCATTAACCCACATTTCCTTGGCAATTCGGGTGTGGCTGTGTCCTCCGATAATGAGTGAAAGTGTATGCTTGGGCAGTGCGCGTGCCAGAGCCACATCGTCTTCGATGCCGAGGTGATTTAGGGCAATGACCACATCACTCTTGCTCCGAAGTGCATGGATGCGGCTGCGAACGGCCTCAATGGGCTGCACGAAGCGGAAGCCTTTCATCTTGTCGGGATGCGAGTCGGGAATGCCTGTGGGACCAAGTTCCAATGCTCCCAACCAGCCGATACGCATACCGTTGGGCATACGTATTACCGTGTCTGCCACAAAACGGCCTTTCCAAGTATCGGGTGGGATGACATTGCAATTGAGATAGGCAAATCGAGATTGTTCGATTTGTTCGGCAAATCGCTGCGAAGAGCAGTCAAACTCATGATTGCCCACAGCCGTAAGGTCGAAACGCAAAGCATTCATCAGTTCCACCATGGGTTGGCCTTGCGGTTCGTATTGGTCGTTTACGGGGTTGCCGGTCTGATTGTCGCCTCCGGAAACCAACAAGAAATCCGGATAGATATGACGCAGACTGTCTGCCACATACGCCAAACGAGGCATGCCGTCTATGGCGGCGTGCATATCATTGACCGAAAGAATGGCCACGGTTTGCTCCGGTTCGCCCTTGCCGCCCATGATTTGACCGAATTGTCGCTTTGCCGAATCCAATGAGCCAAGCAGAAAAGAACAGCCCGTGAGTAAGAGAGCTGTCAGAAGTGTAAAGGCGAGTGATATTATTCGAGCGTACAATCGCATTCGTTTGGGTTTAGAGGTTGAGTATAAAGTCGACTACCCTCGCGCAAAGCACCATCCGGAGCGGTTTCAAAGCCGAATCGGTCCAGGATGAGGATATCCGTGCACGGCTTTTCGTCCGGATGCAATGCCCAATAGGCACGCACGGCATCGCCTGCTCGGGCTCCGGAGAATATCTGAATAGCCTGATCGTTTATATAGACTTGCATCGTTTAGACAAATGGAGATTAAAATACTGTATTACGATGATGCTCCACGGCTTGCCGCAATTGGTTGAGGGCACGGGTAAGCACACTGCGTGGGCAAGCCACATTGAGCCGCATGAAACCTTCGCCTCCGGGGCCAAAAGCTCGTCCGTCATTGAGAGCCAGTCCGGCTTGCTCTTCAAACAGACGATTGATACCATCGGCATCCAAGTCCAAACCACGGCAATCTAAGAAAATCAGATAAGAGGCTTCGGGACGCATGGGGCGAATTTCGGGGATATATTCGGCCAGATAGGCTATTGTATAGTCAATATTGTCCTGCACATAAGCCAGCATATCAGTCAGCCATTGCTCGCCTTCGGGGGTATAAGCCGCTTCCACTGCGATATAGGCAAACGAATGTCCGGCTGCAAATTCGCCTCCCTCCATGTATTGGAGGAAAGGGCGGCGCAATTCTTCATTGGAAATTACGGCATACGAACTGGCCAAGCCGGGTATATTGAAGGCTTTGCTGGGCGAAAGGAAAGAGATGCTGATGCGTCGGGCCGTATCCGACACCGTGGCAAAAGGGATGTGGCGATGTCCGGGCAGCGTAAGGTCGGCATGGATTTCATCGCTGATTACTGTAACACCCAAACGATGGCAGATATCTGCCATCCGGCTGAGTTCATCCGCTGTCCAAACTCGCCCGCCGGGATTGTGCGGATTGCTCAAGATAAAGTATTTGCATCCGCGGAGGTCATACTCCAGACGTTCGAAGTCCGGTTCGTAACGTCCGTCGATGAGCTTTAGGCGGCTCTGTATCACCTCAATGCCGAAAGCCTCCGGCACTTGGAAAAACGGCATGTAAACGGGAGAAAACATTCCCACTTTGGTGCCGGCAGTGCATCCGTGTAGCAGCACATAGGCAATGCCGCGAACAATGCCGGGGATAAAAATAAGCTCATTCGGCTGTACCATCCACTGAAAGCGATGTGCCAACCATTGTGTAATGGCGGTGCGCCAACCGGCCGATTCCTCGGTATACCCCAAAATGGGGTGCTCCAGACGGTGGCGCAGGCGGTCTATAATCATCGGACAAGAAGCAAAATCGGCATCTGCCACCCACATAGGCAGCAGGTCGCTGCGTCCGCGACGAGATTGCATGCCATCATACTTGATGCTGTCGGTATGGTGGCGGTCTATTATTTCATCGAAATCGTATTTCATCAT
>CAMFNC010000035.1 GCA_945965245.1 uncultured Porphyromonas sp.
GATGGGACCCGGTTTCACTGGGAGCCGACAAGGAGGGATGGTTGCCACAGGAAACCGTGGAAACGATAGCTGTTCCGAACCACAGTTGATACAAAATATTAATTCATAATCCACATATCGAAATGCTTTGTCTGGAACGAATGCTGGACTGGGAGCGTGATACGTTTCTATTTCTGAACAGTTTGCACACTCCTTACCTGGACTCATTTATGTATTTGCTGTCCACCAAGTTTTCCTGGATATGCGTGATAGTGGCCTTTCTGGTTTATCTGTTTTATCGTAAACCGCTTCGCGAGGCCTTGCTGGTTATTTTGTTTGTCGGTTTGTGTGTTTTGGTATGCGATCAATTAAGTTCGCATATAGCTAAACCGTTTTTCACCCGATTTCGCCCCACACATCATCCAGAATATGAACAAATAGTGCTCACAGCTTTCGGTTATCGAGGAGGTCTGTATGGTTTCTTTTCCGGACATGCCTCCAATTTTTTTGCCGTCTGCACGCTCACGGCATTGATTGTTCGTCGTCGTATCTATTCGTGGATAGCCTTTCCGTTGGCTCTGCTTGTGTCATACAGTCGCATTTATTTGGGCGTTCACTTCATATCCGATATTGTGGTGGGCATTGTGGTGGGAGTGCTCACGGGGTGGGGGCTTTACATGCTATATCGTTATATACGTGTTAATTGGGTATGTCCCACATCTCCCAAAGACGCCTCCAAAGTCTTTACTGTGGGATTGCCGTTTTGGTGTTGGTCATTGGTCGTATATATTCTGTTTTTGCTCACCGTTTCGCTTCAAGTCAGTCAGATGATTGCAACCATTTCCACTCCCTCCTGATGAGCCATGAATACGCTTTTGACAATAGCAGAACGTAAAGAAGCAAACTATCAATTACTTGTAGATGCTATTGATGGTTATCTTGTGCCATATGGCAAAGGATTAAAGAAAGAAGCGAATCGGTATTTGACTCGTGATTTGTTGCAGATAAAAAAGCAATTAACGGCAGAAGAATTAACTGAAGTTTCGGAACGATTTTGTAGAGAGTATTGTGATGAAAACAAATTTCAAGAGTTATTTATCAGGTGCAGTGGCAGACTTCCATTTCAATTAAATAAATGGATATGGCCTTATCTGCATGATGCAAGTTTGCACCAAATGATGCCTCAAATGCGATGGATGGTTCAAATCTATGGTTTCTGTTATTATCCGTTCAATAATGATGAGATAGATATGAGGCAATTATTGGAATGTGCTTATGCTCATCCGGCTTGTGATGCAACAACGGTCAAACTTTATTTTGAGTTAATTCTGGACGATCTTTATTGGAGTGCACATCACATTCCTGATTATTGCTTGATAAATAAAGCCGATTTTGATGATTTGGTGGCAAAGGCAAAACAAGTATCAGATCATCATCCTATTGATCCTAAGATGATGGATGATCTACGTTATTACATTACACTTTACAATTGTTTTTTCGACTACGAAGCTGCTGACCGACAAATACCCTTTGCAGAACTTTGCCAAAAGGAAGGTATCTCTTTTGATACTCCTACAGTCGTTTATTACGATGAGTAAAAATAGCATTTCATGCAAATGAGATAGGGAGTGTGGTAACTTTATCCTCTAACCTATTATTTATAAAGAAAAACCGCTATCAAAGAGCTAAAAACTCAATGATAGCGGTTGCTTTATTTGATTAGGAGGGTGAGAACTATCAATATGAAAGGATACTTCTCCCAATTCTGTGTTTTACCTCCCCCCATCCGAGTTATGATTGATAATGGATTATGCGAAGCGACGAGCCACTTCTTCCCAATCAACAATCTGCCATACGTCTTTCAGGTGGTCGGCGCGACGATTCTGAAAGTCCAAATAATAGGCATGCTCCCAAACATCAATACCCAACAGCGGGGTAAATCCGTCTTTTACAGGATTACCGGCATTGGGATACTGACCGATGGCCAATTTTCCGGCTTTATCTTTATATAACCAAGCCCAACCGGAACCGAACAATTTGGTAGCTGCGGTCTGGAATTCTTCTTGAAATTTTTCGAAACTACCCCAAACAGCTTCAATGGCTTGGAGCAAAGCACCGACAGGCTTGCCGCCTGCGTTGGGCGCAAATTGCAGGAAATAGAGGTTGTGGTTCAGCGTCTGACCGGCATTATTAAATATGGGGCCTTCGCTTTTGGCCACGATTTCCTCGAGGTTCATATCGGCGTACTCGGTACCTTCTATCAAGGTATTGAGTGTATTTACATAGTTCTGCAAGTGCTTACCATGATGATATCCGATGGTAGCCGGGCTGATAATGGGTGCCAATGCATCTTGTGCGTAGGGCAATTTCACTAATTCGTGCTTCATAATCGTTGAGTAATTTATTATGGGTTGTTTGTAAATTCTTTCCCTCTTCTCAAATCAGAGGTCTTTGTATTTTTAACAAGCTTTTGGCTCATAATGTTTATTTTTGCATACAAATAAGACTGAAAAATGATGGAAAATAATCAAAACCGCACCGGATTGATCGTTTTATCCGGTGGATTGGACAGCACTACGCTGCTCTATGACCGCCAAGAGGAAATTGCTCTGGCGGTGACTTTCGACTACGGTTCCAAACACAATGCTCAAGAAATACCTTGTGCCCGCCTGCATTGCGAGCGATTGAGCATCCGGCACATTGTGATAGAATTGGGTTTCATGAACCAATATTTCCGTAGCAATCTGTTGCAGAGCGGAGGTGAAATACCGATGGGCGGATACAACGAACAGAATATGCAGAGTACTGTGGTGCCCTTTCGCAATGGAATCATGCTGAGCATTGCCGCTGGATTGGCCGAGAGTTACGGATTGAACAAACTTTTCATAGCCAATCACTTCGGCGACCATGCCATCTATCCGGACTGCCGCGCCGAATTTATCGATCCCATGAGCCATGCCATCCTACACGGGACATCCAATGGGGTGACCATAGAAGCTCCCTACACACATATTTCCAAAACCGAAATAGCACGCCGAGGCAAAGAGTTGGGGATTGACTATTCGGAAACATGGAGCTGCTACTGTGGAGGCGATATACACTGTGGCACCTGCGGCACCTGTGTGGAACGCAAAGAAGCTATTCGCGATGCAGAAATAGACGATCCCACTTCCTACCTGCACTAATGCCAAGATAAACACTCATCTCCGAATTTGGTTATATTTGTATATCGCATACATTAAAAATAAACAACAATGAACAACGAACAGATTTATTATGGCGGTCGCACCTATGACCCTGTGGTGGCCACGCTTTTTACCAAAGTTTTCCTTTGGATGACGGTAGCCTTGGGCATTACCGCCCTTACCTCCATGTTAGTTTACAACAGCAATTTTGTTTTCACCGTGATTCAAAATCGCGGATTGGTATGGGGACTCCTCATTGCCGAGGTGCTCTTGGTGATAGGACTTTCTGCCAGTATTAATCGGTTATCTTTCGGTGTGGCCACATTTATATTCATCATCTATTCCGTGCTCAATGGTATCACGCTGAGCACCATCTTCCTCGTGTATACGCATAGTAGCATCACATTGGCTTTTTTCGTTACGGCGGGCACCTTCGGAGCCATGTCGCTGTGGGGATACTTTACTAAGCGCGACCTCTCCAAAATGGGCAGTCTGCTCTTCATGGGGCTGATAGGTCTGATTATAGCCACAGTGGTCAATATCTTCATCAAAAGTTCTGCCTTGATGTGGATTACCACCTATGCCGGAGTACTCATCTTTGTGGGCTTGACTGCTTGGGACGTACAGAAAATCAAATTGATGCTCAATCAAGCTACCGAAGTAAATGATAGTACACAGAAAATGGCTCTGTTAGGGGCATTGGAATTGTATCTGGACTTTGTAAATCTCTTCATCTATATCCTTCGCATTTTTGGCAATCGGAAATAGACAACTTTCTTTTTAACATAACCCAAGAGGCTGCATCAAACAAGAGTTTTTGATGCAGTCTCTTTTTTTGCTTTGCAGTGTGTGGT
>CAMFNC010000036.1 GCA_945965245.1 uncultured Porphyromonas sp.
GTTCCACCGCCGCATTAGGGTTTTCTTGATGGGTTCTTTTGGACATCACTTCTACATCGAAGAGCACCGTTTCCAGTTCTTCCCGGTCTTTTTCGTCATACTCCATCAGGTAGCCTCGGTTCTGCATGGCAGCCATTACAGACCGGAAATACTCGACAGAAAACTCCGGTGCAAACTTATCGGAACTGTAATGATGATGAATGCCCGATGCGAACCACATCCGATAAGCATAAATGCGCAAGGCTGCAAAATCTTCGGAAGTTCTATCGCCCTTATAATGATGCACAATGGTGCCAAAGATATGGCGCAGCCGCAGATTGAAGATGCCGTTTTGATCAAATATAATATCGCGCCCGGCCAAAGCAGCCTCGCTCAGATGATAAATCAGAAGTTTGCGTTCAAGGGGCAATTCCTCAAACCCCTCCACATGATAGCGGAGCACCTCCACATCGGCAAATCGTGCCACGGAAGCTCCGGATATTTGGTTTTTACTCATAATAATCCAAAACAAGAAAAAATAAAATCACTGCCGCAGTCCCAAAGAACGGTATGCCGGGGTAAGTTGCGACGTAAGGCGCAAAATCAAATCCATGAATACCATTTTACCATTGACATTCTGCTGTACGTGGCGGATAGCCAGATTACATTCGTCTATCAATGCCGATACATTTTGAGGCGTAACTGCTCCACGGATGGTTTGCGCCAAGCCGATCTGATCCGGACGCAGATAAGTCAGCTGCCATTGTGCCATGGGCAGCACCATACATTCTCGGAAAAATGCTGCCAACTGCATCAGTAATCTCACCTGCACCTCTCTACCCAATCCGGCTATATTCTCTGCCAGTCTACGCATTTCCACCGGCATAGGGTTCATCACCCCATTCAGGATTTCACGGATATAGCCAAACGACTCCTGTGCTTCGGCATTCCCTGCTATCAAATCCATCATCTGTCTGAAATTGCCACGTGCCAAATGCGCCCATACCTGCACCTGCTCCGGACCAACGGCTGGCATCAGTCCTCGCATTTGAATGCCGTGCGTAATTTCAGCATCGGAAAGCGGACGTATATGAATGGGTTGCACACGACTCATAATGGTGCCTATAATTTTATTGGGGTCGAGCGATGCCATCAGAATAATCGTATTTTCCGGCGGTTCCTCCACCAATTTGAGCATCTTATTCGCCAACGCCTCATGCATACGTTCCGGTTGCCATATATATATGATGCGATAGCGAGCCTCGGAAACCTTGTAAGAGAGCTTATCATCCAGCATTTTGCTCTCATGGCTGTAGATAATGGGCTGGCTATTGCCTGCTCCGATAGCTTCCTGCCAGTCAGCACGATTGAAATAGACATTGCTGGCCAACAACTCGCGCCACTGGGGGAGATAATCATCGGCAAAAGTATTCGACCCTTTAATATAGGGGTATAAGAATATCAAATCGGGATGTGCTAGACGGTCATATTTGAGGCAACTGCTACACTTACCGCAAGCATCCTGTTCGCCGGGGTGCAGACAATTCAGATAGCGGGCATATGCCAATGCCACGGCGGCCACACCGCTGCCTTCGAATCCATGAAAAAGTTGAGCATGAGCCACATGCCCGGAGCGTGCATCGGCAATTAGGTGGCTTTTCACTTCGTCCAGCCCCACAATATCTTTGAAATACATATATGGAAAGTCTTCTTGTGTCTGAATACAAAGATAAGGATTTGACCACATTGCCCAACAGAAGACAAGCATAAGAAAATTTCGTGCATCAGCCCTATCTTTTTCGCCGAGGAGGCGGCACGAGCACGAGAAATCATATTCTCCGACCCAATACCACCCCGCCGGGAGGGATTGTATTTAACCCTTTAAGCAAAACCATTCTCCTATCGAATTCACGTGGCTTTAGAGTTCGTTTATACGCCACAGTGTAACTCCTTGATTTATAAGCGCTCCGATTTTATACACAAATTGATTTCATTTTATGTATAAATTGCGCGCGTTTTATACATAAAACAAATTCATTTTATGCATAAAATTTTATTGCTCTCCGATAATAGCCCGGAAAGCATTTCATACACCCAATAGAATAACAGACATGTAAATAAAAAAGTATATATTAGCTGTAATATCATATCGGTTTATCACACATTAATAAAGCATAACAAAGCCGCACCATGAGTTATCTGAAATTCGACAGGCGACTGATAGCCAATTTGGACGAATCGTTACAGCGAGAGCAATTGCGCACCAATCGGATGGGAGCCTATAGCTGTTCTACCATTGTGGGCTGTAATACACGCAAGTATCATGGAATGCTTGTGGTGCCCATACCGGAGCTTAGCCCCAATAACCACGTATTGCTCTCGTCGCTGGACTTGACCATTATCCAGCATGAAGCTCCTTTCAACATCGGCATACATGAATACCAAGGCGATGTATTCAGCCCAAAAGGACATAAATATATACGAGAATACAATATAGACGTAAGCCCCTATACCATCTATCGGGTGGGAGGTGTAATTATGCGCCGGGAACAAATCTTCTGCCACTTTAGCCATAGGTTGATTATTAAATACTCGCTATTGGAGGCGCACAGCGTCACGGAATTGAATTTCACACCGTTTCTGGCCTTCCGAGATGTGAAAATACTTACACACCGCAACGAACATATCCGCAACGAATACACAACCGTCCAAAACGGTATCGGCATTTGTCTGTATGAGGGATACCCCAACCTCTACATGCAATTTTCGAATGGCGTGGGTTACGAATCAGCTCCGCACTGGAATGAGCGTATCGAATACATCAAGGAGCGCGAACGAGGCTACGAATATACCGAAGACCTCTATGTGCCGGGATATTTCCGATGCACCATTACCAAAAACAAACCCATCTATTTTACCGCCGGACTGGAGGAAATCGACCCCGAAGAGTTGGAAAAACTTTTCGAAAGCGAACAGAAAAGCCGCATCCCCAAAACGGATTTCCGGCATTGTCTATATAATGCCGCACAGCAATTCTATTACCGACCAACCCCCACCGACGGCTATCTATTGGCCGGCTATCCGTGGTTTGGCGTGCGTGCCAGAGATATGATGGTGGCACTGCCGGGATGCACACTGTATTGCAATGCTCCGGAGCGATTCGAACGCATCATGAATACACTTATGCCCATCTTTACCGCCTATCTGCACCAAGAAGAAATGACTACCAAGGTTCAGAATTTGAGCGATCCGGACATCGGATTGTGGATTATCAGAGCCATCCAACTATATGCCCAATGGAGCGGAAATGCAGAAGAAACCCGAAAGCGATATGGCAACCTTGTGTGGCAAATCATTCAATATTACCGCCGCAACATCCATCCGCGCATACGCATGACGGAAAACAAGTTGCTCTTTGCCAAAGGTGATGGCAGACCACTCACCTGGATGGATGCCAAACTGAACGGCAAAGCCGTGGTGCAACGCGAGGGATATATCGTGGAGGTAAATGCCCTCTGGTATAACGCCCTGTGTTTCATGGGCGGACTCTATCCCGATGAATGGGAAAAAGATTTGAAGGCATTAGCCCAAGAGGTGCAGAAAAGTTTTACGGATACATTCTACAACGAGCACGACTACCTCTTCGACTATGTCATGCCCGATGCTCCGCGCGACCAAAGTGTGCGTCCGAATATGATTTTTGCCGTTTCGCTGCCCCACTCACCGCTTACCCGCCGCCAGCAGCGTAATATCTTGGACATTGTAACACGCGAACTGAGAACGCCCAAAGGGTTGCGCACGCTGAGTCCCAAAAGCGAAGGCTTCAGAGGCGTATGCGGACCTTCGCAATACGAACGTGAGCTTTCGTATTACAACGGCTCGGCATGGCCCTGGCTGCTGGGGGCATACTGCGAGGCCTACCTCAAAATCAACGGTCGCGGAGGCATTGCCTTTGTGGAGCGCATTCTCATCGGCATGGAAGAAGAATTGCAGCAACACGGCATTGGCACTATCAGCGAATTATTTGATGGCAATCCACCCTATATGGGGCGCGGAGCCATCTCCTTTGCCATGAGCGTGGGCGAAATCACACGAGCCTTATGTTTACTGGATGAGGCCAAAACCGAAATCTCCAATCCCATTATACGATATTTATGAAAGCATTGATGTTTGGATGGGAGTTTCCTCCTCATATCCTGGGAGGTCTGGGCACTGCCAGTTATGGTCTGACAAAAGGCATGGCTCTGCAACCCGATATGGATATTACCTTTGTTATCCCCAAACCATGGGGCGACGAAGACAAAAGCTTTCTACATCTGATAGGCGCATCGCAGACGCCGGTGGTATGGTGCGATATGCCCGAAGATGTTCTGACCAACCGCTTGGGCAACCGAATGTCCATCGAAGATTACCACAGCCTGCGCGACCACATCTATGCAGACTTTCGCCATATCCGAACCAACGATTTGGGTTGCATAGAGTTTTCGGGCAAGTATCCCGACAATCTGATGGAAGAAATCAATAATTATTCCATTGTGGCCGGGGTGATAGCACGCACCGTATCATGCGATGTCATCCATTCGCATGACTGGCTGACCTATCCCGCAGGTATACACGCCAAAACGATTACGAGCAAACCATTAGTGGTGCACGTGCATGCCACGGATTTCGACCGCAGCCGGGGCAACGTTAATCCTCAGGTATTCGCCATAGAAAAGGATGGTATGGATCACGCAGACCACATTATCACGGTAAGCCATCTGACGCGCCGCACGGTGATAGAAAAGTATGGTCAGGCTCCGGAAAAAGTAACCACGGTGCACAATGCCGTCACACCGATTTCGCCTGCCATTCTGGCTATGCCCGATAAAAAAGGGGTCAAGGACAAGGTGATAACTTTTTTGGGACGTATTACCATGCAGAAAGGTCCCGAATTTTTTGTGGAGGCTGCGGCCAAGGTATTGGAGCGCACCCATAACGTGCGTTTTATCATGGCAGGCAGTGGAGACATGATGGATCAAATGATTCGGTTGGCCGCTAAACGAAAGATATCAGATCGCTTTCACTTTACCGGTTTCATGAAAGGGAACGAGGTTTATGAGGTATTCAAGGCGAGCGATGTGTATGTGATGCCTTCGGTATCGGAACCTTTCGGGATTTCGCCGCTGGAAGCCATGCAATGCGGTGTGCCCAGCATCATATCACATCAGTCGGGGTGCGCCGAAATACTGAACAGTGCCATCAAGGTGGACTATTGGGACGTGGATGCCATGGCAGATGCCATGTATGCCCTGATTACCTACCCGGAACTACACACTTTCCTGCACGATGAAGGATTGAAAGAGGTGAACAATCTGACATGGGAAGCGGCAGGAATGAAAGTGAGGAACATTTACAACAAAATAGTGTGAACACGGATATGAAAAAAATCTGTTTTTACTTCGAGCTGCATCAACCGTTTCGGCTCAAACGTTACCGCTTTTTCGATATAGGTAACGACCATTACTATTACGATGACTTCCAAAACGAAGATATTTTTCTGCGTGTGACCGAACAGAGTTATCTGCCTGCCAATCGGATGATGCTGCAATTATTGCAGGAATATCCCGACTTCAAGGTTACCTATTCCATATCGGGATTGGCAATGGAACAGATGGAGTATCACCGCCCGGAACTTCTGAACAGTTTCCGCGAATTGGCTGCCACGGGGCGTGCGGAGTTTTTGGCCGACACATATGCCCACTCACTGTCATCGCTATACGACGAAGTGGAATTTCGGAATCAGGTACGAATGCATAACGAACATATACAAGACGTATTCGGCTTTACACCACGTATTTATCACAATCCGGAGCTGATATATTCGGATGAGATTGCCGCACAGGTATCTGCCATGGGATACAAAGCCATGGTGACCGAAGGAGCCAAACATGTGTTGGGATGGAAAAGTCCGAACTACCTTTACCGCTCTGCTACAGAAAAACCGCTGGAGCTATTGCTGCGCAATGCTCCTTTATCGCAAATGATTGGCGAAGATTTCATCCGCTATAGTTCGCCCGATTATCCAGTGACCGCAGACAAATTTCTCGGACGCATCAAAAATCTGCCGGTGGGAGAAGATGTGATAAATATCTTTTTGAACTATGCCGTATTGGGCACTTCGTATCCAGCCGAATGCGGTATCTTCGACTTCTTCCGTGCCATTCCCCGGATGGCATCGGAATATGGTGTGGGCTTTGCCACTCCATCTGAAATTATAGCCGAAAATTCTCCGGTGGATGAAATCTCCGTGATCTATCCCATCAGTTGGTCGCGCGAGGAAAAAAGCACCAATGATTGGAATGGCAATATTCTGCAACAAGGGGTAATTGACAAATTCGTGCGCTGGGGCGAACGCATCCGCATGGTGCAGGATCACCGCCTATTACAAGATTGGATTTATCTCCAAAGTTCGGACCATCTCTATTACATGAGCACCATAGACAATGGACACAATCCCTATACACCCTACCAATCGCCCTATGATGCTTTTAATAATTACATGAATGTATTGAGTGATTTTCTGCTGCGCGTGGAGAGCCAATTCCCATCTTCGGTAGATAATGAGGAGTTGAACTCGCTACTGCTGACTATCAATAATCAAAACGAAACTATCGAAAATCTGAAAAAAGAAATTGATGCTCTGCGCAAAAAACACCTAAATAAGTGATTGTGAATTTAGAATCTCAAATATTATATGAAGACAATCACTTGCTGATTGTATTGAAACGTCCGGGCGAAATCGTGCAAGGCGATAAAACTGGCGATGAGCCTCTGGTGGAAAAGCTGAAAGGCATACTCAAGGTGAAATACAACAAACCCGGGAATGTATTTCTGGGTGTGGTGCACCGGCTGGACAGACCGGTGAGTGGTGTGGTAGTTTTTGCCAAAACCGGCAAAGGGTTGAGTCGCATGAGCGAACTTTTCCGTAAAGGAGAGGTACATAAAACCTATTGGGCCATTACTGCTCATCGCCCACCGAAAAACGAAGAAACCATCACTCACCACCTGGTGCGCAATGAAAAACAGAACAAAAGCTACGCCTACGCATCGGCACGCCCAAACAGCAAAGAGGCAAGGCTGACCTACCGATTGCTGGCATCCTCCGAACGGTATCACCTGATAGAAGTGGAACTGCACACGGGCAGACATCATCAAATCAGATGCCAACTATCGGCCATCGGATGTCCCATCCGTGGCGATTTGAAATATGGAGCACCACGCAGCAATGCAGACGGTAGCATAAGCCTACTTTCGCATCGCATCCGTTTTATACATCCCATAAGCGGAACAGAAATAGACGTTACGGCTCCGATTCCTGATGATAACCTTTGGCGAACACTGAATGCAATTACTTTGTAAATATACTACTGGACATAAAAACCAAATGACTCCTTACCTATTCGACATTCCCAAACCTTTTTCAATGACAGAAAATATATTTTCGGGTTTCCGAAGTTAAAATTTGACAGCTTTAACTCCTTAATCGCTCTTTTATGATTAATTTATCTATATTTGCTAATTAATTTATTTTATGAGTAAGAAAATTTCCGAAACCGATATTTCGCCTATAGATATTGACGCGGATTTAATGTTCAATGAATGGGAACCTTCACAACAGGTTGCCACATCATTGCTTCATGCGCCAACACTAAATACACTGGCCTACAAAGAAGTTGAATCTTTTGATATAGACTACTATTATTGCATGATATTTGCACTCAAGGGTCATGCAAAACTAATTTCGCTGAAAGGCGAAGAATCCGGAGAGGTGCATGAAAAAAAAATCATGCTGATTCCAATGGGAAAATACATCAAATTGGAATCGGCTGATAAAAATGGATTTGAATACATTTCCATTCAATTCCGTCCGAGTATCAATCTCTGCATGGGGAAATGCCCTCGCTCCGGTACGATATATGGCAATACTGTATGTAAAGTTTCACGTAACAAATCTGAAGATCAAATCACTACACTGAATATCAATGAAGGGATGTGGCCTTGGATAGATCAAGTTTTATTTTACATCAAAACATCGCCAAATGCCATCCCGGCATTTGAAATTAAATTACGAGAACTTTTTTACATCCTTCGTATCGGGTACGATTCGGATAAGTCACAAGAATTCCTAAATAGTTATCATTGCCACAATTTGGGTTTTCGAGCTTTCGTATTTCGCCACCATCTCGACTGCAAAACCGTGGAGGATTTGGCTGAATTAATGCAACTTTCCACCAGTACGGTCAAGAGATTGTTTTTGGACGAATTCGGCATGCCTCCTCTCAAATGGATGCACGAACAGAAAGCCCGATTTATCTATCGAGATTTGGCGGACAATTCGATTTCCTTACAGCAAATTGCCGACCGATATCACTTCTCCTCCATCAGCTACTTATGCGTATTTTGCCGCAAAGCTTTCGGTGTAACGCCACTCAAAGCACGCAAAACGCTCACACCGGAGTGGGAAGATAAATTGTAAGGAGCACCACCAAGAAATTATATAGAGAATGAATGATTATAGGAAAGGTTACACTGCCTTTCCTATAATATATATACCCCAACAATATGCCCAAGGCAAATCTTGTGGAAAGCCCCACAAGAGATAAGTGAGCTACCGCAAAAATAAAAGCAGAACAAACAATTACCCGTTCGGCAGAATGACCGGCACGATGTCCGATTTGCGTAAGCACTGCGCGATAAAACAACTCTTCACAAACGGCAGGAGAAACACAAATTACCAACAGAGGTTTCCAAAAATCCTCCAAATTCCAAGTCTCGGCGAGCAAAGATTTCAACATTTGCTCCTGTGATACACTCCATGCACGAACCTTTTCCCCCCAATCATAATGAACAGAATGAAGAAACCAATCCAAAAACCAATCCGTTCCAAATCCGGCAACAAGTGCAATAATTACCCAGTAAAAGTGGAAAAGCTTCATGGGAGTTATTCGGAAGCCA
>CAMFNC010000037.1 GCA_945965245.1 uncultured Porphyromonas sp.
ACCAAACATTTTGCATGCTTTTCATGTTAACAACTAACATTTATATAAAAAGGACAGTTAATGCAACATAAACATATCAAAAATTGGTTTGATTTTTTTAAGGATTCTGTGGTCGCTGATTTATCGGAAAAGTGTACTTTAGAGATATGAATTGTAATGAAAACGAAAAATGAAAAAGAACGATCTTAAACAAATTATCCAAATGGAAAGTATTTTGGATAAACATTCGGCTTTGATAGAGGAATTGAACAGATTATTGGAGCATTTCGAGAAAAGCCAGACGGAATATCGGCAGCTACGTGATTATTACACCGGTAATCAATATATGATCGATGTGGGAAAGGCTGATCGAGGTGAAATACCCACCGATATCAAATGTGGCATATTCTCCGAAGATGCTGTATTCAATATGATTGGCGATAACTACCATACCGCCATACATATGCTGGAAGTGGCCACCAATATACTCAAAGAACACTGACACGCTTTTATTCCACAACCCAACAAAGCCTTGTATATAAAACAAAGAGGTAGTTTTTTGCAGCCAAATCACGCTATTAATAAGGATAATTACTCTTATGGCGAGATTATTTGACGTTTTTACCAGGGGTGCGGAAAAACGAAAAGATTCAGCTTTACCTGTCCGATGAATAAATCGATGGCTTTCTCTAAAAAACTTTTATCGGACAGCAATATAAAAGAATAAAATCGCGGTTAAAAGGAAAGAGTCCGGTGCAATACCGAACTCTTTCTAAAACTAGATAATTAATAGAATCCGTCTAACTTTTGGAGGTCACTTCATTTATAATGACACAGCCTCTTCTGTTTGGAGATAAATTCCCGAGAACTATTTATCCAAGAGTATTTCCAATACCTTGCAAGCCGAATAGGCAACAGGAGTACCGGGACCGAAGATGGCAGCTACACCGGCTTCGTAGAGAAAGTCATAGTCCTGTGCAGGAATTACACCACCGGCGGTAACCAAGATATCGGGGCGTCCCAACTTCTTAAGTTCGGCGATGACCTGGGGTATCAAAGTCTTGTGACCGGCAGCCAAAGAACTTACACCCATTACGTGCACATCATTTTCCACAGCCTGACGGGCAGCTTCTTCGGGAGTCTGGAACAAAGGACCCATATCCACGTCGAAACCACAGTCTGCATAACCCGTAGCCACCACTTTAGCTCCACGGTCGTGACCGTCCTGACCCATCTTGGCAATCATGATACGAGGTTGACGCCCTTCTTTCTGGGCAAATTCTTCTGCCAACTCTTTGGCATGGAGGAACTCTTTGTCCTGTCCGGATTCTGCTGAATACACGCCTGAAATAGTTCTGATTACTGCATTATAACGTCCTACCACAGTTTCGCAAGCATCAGAGATTTCGCCCAATGAAGCACGCAGTGAAGCTGCTTTCACGGCCAAATCCAACAGATTGCCCTTCTTGGTCTTGACGCACTCGGTGATGTCTGCCAAAGCCTTCTGTACAGCGGCCTCATCGCGGTGAGCACGCAGGTCTGTCAGACGTTCGATTTGTTGATTACGCACAGAGGTGTTGTCGATTTCCAAAATATCGATGGGGTCTTCTTTTTCCAGACGATATTTGTTTACGCCGATGATAACCTGCTGATTGGAGTCAATACGGGCTTGCGTGCGAGCTGCGGCTTCCTCAATGCGCATCTTGGGTAGACCGGTTTCGATGGCCTTGGCCATACCGCCCACTTTTTCCACTTCCTGAATCAGGTGCCAACCCTTATCTACCAACTCTTGGGTAAGAGACTCCACATAATAGGAACCACCCCATGGGTCGATTTCTTTACAGATTTGGGTTTCTTCCTGAATATAAATCTGAGTGTTACGAGCAATACGGGCGGAGAAATCGGTGGGCAATGCAATAGCTTCGTCCAAAGCATTGGTATGCAAAGACTGTGTGTGACCCAATGCTGCCGCCATAGCTTCGATACAAGTACGACCCACATTATTGAAAGGGTCTTGCTCGGTGAGTGACCAACCGGATGTCTGGCAGTGTGTACGCAAAGCTAAAGATTTGGGGTTCTCTGAGCCAAATCCGGCCACAATCTTAGCCCACAACATACGAGCGGCACGCATCTTGGCAATCTCCATGAAGTGGTTTACACCGATAGCCCAGAAGAAAGACAGACGCGGAGCAAACTTATCCACAGGGATACCGGCAGCAATACCGGCACGCAAATATTGCATACCATCGGACAGTGTATATGCCATTTCAATATCGGCCGTGGCACCGGCTTCCTGCATATGGTAACCGGAGATGGAGATAGAGTTGAATTTGGGCATATTCTGCGAGGTGTACTCGAAAATATCGGCAATAATGCGCATAGAGAATTCTGGTGGATAGATATAGGTATTACGCACCATGAATTCTTTCAAAATATCGTTCTGAATGGTACCGGCCATTTCTTCCAATTTGGCACCCTGTTCCAAACCGGCATTGATATAGAATGCTAAAACGGGTAATACGGCACCATTCATGGTCATAGATACAGACATCTTGTTCAAGGGAATACCATCGAACAGCACTTTCATATCTTCGAGTGAACATATAGAAACACCGGCCTTACCCACGTCACCCACCACACGAGAGTGATCGGCATCATAACCACGGTGTGTGGCCAGGTCGAATGCCACAGACAGACCTTTCTGTCCGGAAGCGAGGTTGCGACGATAGAAAGCATTGGATTCTTCGGCTGTGGAGAAACCGGCATATTGACGGATGGTCCACGGACGAATGGCATACATACCGCTATATGGACCACGCAGGAAAGGAGGCAGACCGGATACATAGTCCAGATGCTCCATACCATCAAGGTCATCGGCTGTATATACGGGCTTTACCTTAATTTGCTCCGGAGTATTCCAGTGGGCAGTAATCCCGTTATCTTTGGCCCACTGACTTGCGTTTGTAGTCGCAAAGCCTGTGGATTTATAATCTATTTCTTTATAATTAGGTCTCATAGTAATCTCTTTGCTTTAGAAATGAATAAATCGGAGCGCAAATTAGTTTACACCCAGTGTTTGGTTAAACTCGCGCAGCATTTCCAATACGTTCGAACGCACGTGGCAGAAATGCTTGATACCCTTTTCTTTGAGCATATCGGTGCAGGCGGGGTTTCCGGCCACCACGAATTGTGCTCTACCATTGAGGTATTCAAAAGCTTCGGGGGCAAATTGCTCATATTCGTCATCGCTGGAGCAGAGCACCACAATATCGGCCTTGGCCTCCATGGCGGCATCCACACCGGTCTGAACGGTTTCGAAGCCGAGATTATCTATGATTTTATAACCGGCGCAAGCAAAGAAATTGCCGGAGAATTGTGAACGAGCCAGACGCATGGCCAGATTGCCAATAGTAAGCATAAACACCTTAGGTTGCTTACCGCTGCGTTCGGTGCTGAGGCGCAGAGCTTCGAAGTCTGAAGCACCACGGTCGAAATTTAACTTTTCGATAGTGGCATCGCAATCATGCCCCTCGCAGCATGCAGCTTTCTCCCGGATTTCAATTTTATCCGCTACCACTTCGTTGAAGTTGGGGAATTGGTTCGTGCCCAGCAGGATTTCCTTACGAGTACCCATGGCTTGGTGGCGTTTGATATTAGAAGCATTTACCACCTTCTGTACAGAGCCGGCTTCGGCAGCGGCAGTAAATCCTCCCTCATCGTTCACACCCAAGAAGATGCCCCAAGCCTGTTCGGCGATGCGGTTGGTCAATTCCTCGATGTAGTATGAACCGGCACCGGGGTCAACCACCTTATCGAAATGGCTTTCTTCCATCAGCAGGAGCTGTTGGTTACGCGCAATGCGTTCGGAAAAATCATCAGACTCCTTATAAGGTTTGTCAAAAGGAAGCACCGTAATAGAGTCCACACCGGCCAAAGCGGCAGACATGGTTTCGGTTTGTGAACGCAACAAGTTTACGTATGCGTCATAGATGGTTTGGTTCCATTCGGAAGTGCGGGCATGCTGATGAATTTTGGCAGTTTCATTTTTATACTGATCGCCATAAGCACCCACGATTTCAGCCCATAGCCAACGAGCGGCACGGAATTTGGCCAATTCCATGAAGTAATTGGCACCGATACCAAAATTGAATTTGATGCGACTTGCCACTTCGGGCACACTATATCCGGTATCGGTCAGCTTATCCAAATATTCGGCACCCCATGCTAAAGCATAACCCAATTCCTGAGTGATGTATGCACCGGCGTTATTGAGCACATAGGCATTCACGTTCAGCACTCGATATTGAGGCAGCGGCTTCACAGCCTCCATCAAGTTTTTGGCTTGATCTATCCATTGTGCATTGGGCATACCCTTAACCAACTGTTTCTTAAAGGCATCATAGTTAAACGAGCCGCGACAATTGGCGAGATTGACACCACAACTTTTCAGGTAGTCGATATAGAGGGGAATGAATTGTTCGATGACACGATGACAGCAAGTGAAGTTAAGCTCCACAGCCTCCGGTTCGATACCTCGGAGCAATGTGGCTATGCCTTCTGCACTCACTTGGTCGCGTTTGAGTTTGAAACCCAACGAAGTAACACCCTTGCCGAGCACATCAAGAGCTTTTTCATTGGCAGCTTTGAGATCCTTTACGTCGATATCCTGACGCACCAGCCATTCATTATCCATACGAGTTGAGCGAACATAGGGATACTCAGCGGGCATCACGGTAGGCGTTTTCAAATCTTTCAGGTCTTCGCGGCGGTAGAAAGCTCGCACATCGAAACCTTCGGTGGTATGCCAAAACATCTTCTTTTCGAAGGGCACCCCTTTGAGATCGGCTGTGATTTTGGCAATCCAGTCCTCGGTGCTTACCGGGGGGAATGCAGTGAACAGCCGTTCTTTTTCATTAGCCATAACATTTATATTTTGTGATTAGAAAAGTTGCGATAAAAGAATAATTTCTTTAATCGATAACAAAGATACCTAAATTGGAAAATAATTCTATAAAAAAAGCAAGTTTATTATTCCGCATCTGTATTTTCGTTTATTTTAGGTTTCTGCCAGAAGTAATCAGGATTGTGTGTCACATACTTTTTGTTCAGTTGCTTATCCGACAGTTCTTTCTCGAACCCCTGGGGCAGGAGTGACACATAAATATTCTCCACATACCGATAGCGACTCTCCGGATTGAAACGACTATCTTTCACGCACATTATCCAATAAAGGTTCTTGGCCATATATTCCTCCAGATATTCTTCTTTGGTTTGCTTGTTCTCATTGTTCCAATTGGCGTCATCATTCAGCACCAGCGGCTTATTAGCCACCAATCGTTCGCGCACTTCTGCAATACTCAACATATTGCCAAACTCATCGGTCACATAAGCATTGAATGTGGGGTCTATCCATATCCATTTTTTCAGTTGTGCAGAGTACACGCTATTTATTACATGGCAATCGGGATCAGTACTGTCTTTAGGCAAACAGGTTACATAGCGGGATGGGATGCCCATTGCCAAATACATCTCATTGAGTGCAATGGCCAGATGGCGACAGTTTACCCCTTTGCCGGTGGATTTGTGATAATTATAAATGTCTATGGCATCGAACTCACAGAGCGAATAGTTACCGCCATTGTGCCGGATGGAATTATGAGCAAATTGGAGGATGCGGAGAATTTTGGAAATTTCATCACCATTGCCCGCCACAGAGTCAAGTTTGAAGAATGTTCGCACTTGACGCAGATTTTCGTCATTGGCCGATTGATAAGAAAACTCCGGCAAGCTATCGTTGCTTTTGCGGTCATAGCCGGCGGCTCTTTGCAGCACAATCAATTTATCATATTGTTTGAGCGATTCCATCAAGGCAATGAACTTACGTTCCTTGCGGATATTATCCAAATCGCTATCCTGCAAAATATGCCGATATTCCTTATATCCGGATGCTATAGATTTGGACAGTGATTCGATGGCCGGTTTCTTCCGATTTTGAA
>CAMFNC010000038.1 GCA_945965245.1 uncultured Porphyromonas sp.
GTGTGACACCGGTGAGCCAATCGGAACTTCGCTCCATCGAAAGAGATAGAGACAAGGCTATGCCTGCCAATGACCCGCTACTGCCCAAGCAATGGCACTATCACAATACCGGTTCGTTAGACCCGCTATCCGTGGCAGGAGCCGATATTAATCTATTTGAAGCATGGAAAGTGACCACGGGCAAGAAAAATGTGGTAGTGGCCGTTGTGGATGGCGGTATAGACCCGACTCATGAGGACTTAATCGACAATTTGGATGTAGAAAACAGTTATAACTTCGTCTTCGACCTCTACGGTAATGAAAAGGGAAAAGGAAAAATCTATCCCGATGGCAGTGGACACGGTACGCATGTGGCAGGAACCATTGCAGCCGTATCGAATAACGGAAAGGGTGTTTCGGGCATTGCCGGCGGCGATGGCACCCCCGGTAGCGGTGTTACACTGATCAATGCACAGATATTCGGTCAAGGTAGTGAAAGAAGCTCCGGCGGTGCCAAAGCCATCGTTTGGAGTGCCGATAATACGAATGCCGTTATCAGCCAAAACTCTTGGGGATACCGTTATCCGGGTCCCAAAGATCTTCCTCAAGTGGATAAAGAAGCCATTGATTACTTTATTGCCAATGCAGGTATGGACGATAAAGGCAAACAGCGTGCCGATTCGCCCATGGCCGGAGGAATCGTAATTTTTGCGGCAGGTAATGACGGTATGGATTATACATCCTGGCCCGGAGCATATGAAGCGTGCGTAAGCGTTTCGTCTATGGCGTGGGATTTCGTAGTAGCTCCGTATTCCAATCGTGGTACTTGGGCGGATATAATGGCCCCGGGAGGCGATCAAGAGCGTTTTACCACACAAGGCGGTGTACTTAGCACTCTGCCGAAAACGAGAAAAGATGGCACCGGATACGGCTATATGCAGGGCACATCCATGGCATGTCCTCACGTATCCGGCGTGGCAGCCTTGATTGTATCTGTCCAAGGACGTATGGGCTTTACCAATGAAATGCTGAAAAAGCAGTTGCTCACTTCGCTTCGTCCTTACGACATAAACAGATATAATCCCTATTATACAGGCCGTTTGGGCGTGGGCTACGTAGATGCCGGTGCTGCTGTGGAGATAGATAAGGGCAAAACACCCGAAATGCCGAAAGGCTCTATCGTTTCCACCGATTATACCGAAGCAGTCGTAGAGTGGAATGTGGTAAAAGATGAAGATGCTCCGAGTTCCGTGGCCAGATATTACCACCTGTTCGTATCGGACAAAGAAATCACAAAAGACAATATCTCTTCTCTTAAACCGATTACCATCTACGGCGAAGCCAAGGCTTTAGGCAAAAAAATCACTCAAAAAGTAACAGGCTTGCAAGACGGTACGCAATATTATTTTGCATTGCGAGCAGGAGACCGCTTCGAACATTTCTCGCCTCTGAATGTTTTTTCGGGCAAAACCGTATTCAACAACGCCCCCGAAATTACCTCCGGCCTTCCCAAAGGGGAAATCGTTATCCAGAACAATAAATCACACACGATAAATCTTACTGCCACGGATAAAGACGGACATGAATGGGAAGTTTCCAAGCAGGGAGATTTGAGAGGTGTAAACGTGGCTCGGAATAAAGATCGGATTGCCGTGGAAATCAATCCCGTGCAGAAAGCCGGCAAATATGCTTTTACCCTAACACTTACAGACCGTTTTGGCAAAGCCGGAAAATACACAATAAACTATCAGATCGCTAAATACGACAAGCCTGCATTCAGCAATGACCTCAAGGCCATGGCCATTTCGCTAAACGCCGGCCAAACCACACTCGATCTTTCGGATATGGTTCATGCAGCCAACGGACTCACGCTCAAACTGAGTGCCAGAAGCTCTGAAACAAAAGTGGTAGAAGTCAAAGTAGAAGGTAAGAATCTGATTATCACGCCCAAAATGACAGGTAAAAGCATTGTGACGCTGGAAGCTTCGGATGGAATGAACAGAAGCACAACTACCATCAATATCCATGTGGTAGAAAATGTGAACGGTATCGTATCGCTGATTTATCCGATTCCGGCTAAGGACAATTTGAATTTGCTCTTTGGCAAAAAAATAGAGAGTGCAACCGTTGTCATTTCTTCACTCCAAGGAGAACAACTGATTCGGAAAGATATTCGTCCGAATAAATCGGGTGTGGCCACTATAGATGTTCACACGCTGGCTGCCGGCACATACCGCATCCATGTTTCTTCCAAAGAAGGCGTCTATAAATCCACATTCCTCAAACATTAATATTTAGAATAAAAACCAATAATGAAAATAAAAGCATTATTAACAATAGCCCTGCTTTCGGGAGTTTTTACCCTGGCACATGGTCAGGTCAGCCGACCGCTTCCAGTATTACAAAGCACTCCGGATACGCGTAGTGCAGCTCTCGGCAATGTGGCTGCCGGTGATGCAGATGCCATGTATATCTATTCGGCTCCCGGAGCATTTTTATTTGATTCCAAAACGCTTGCGGCAGACTTCTCTGCAGAGATTTTCCCCAAATACGATGGAGTCAAAGGACGCACCATGCAATACAATCTTTCGGGTGCATACAAATTTCTAAATCAGCACGCCTTACTGCTTGGTTTCCGTTACCAAGGCGGTCACTCTGTGATTTATTATTCCGGAGGACCCGGCACATTCGGCGAAACGGTCAAACCGTTTGACTGGGCATTGGATTTGGGATATGCATACCGCCTCAATGAACATTGGGCATTTCACGCATCAGCCAATCTCATTGCATCATGGATTGGCAAGGGAACTTACTCCGGCAGTGGTTCGTTCGGCGCGCAATACCGCGAAGCCTTCTCGCTCAACAGCATGCCTGCCACCCTCGACCTGACAGCCAAAGTGTCTGATTTGGGAGGTCTGCTGACTTATAGCGACAAGATGCAATACGCCTTACCTTCTTCTCTTCAGGCTGCCGCAGCCATGAGCATCGCTCCAGCTGACGACCACAAAATTTCTGCACGACTGGGCAGCAAATATTATTTCCTGCCTGCCGATGCCAAATTGTTTGTCGGAGGCTTGGGCTTGGAATATGGCTATGGCAACCGATACTTCGGTCGTCTGGGTTATGAACTGGGAGATAAACATATCTCCAATTTAACAGCCGGTTTGGGTGCAAGAATTATGGATTTTCACGTAGATTTATCTTACCGTCGCGGTATGGTTGCACCTCTGACCGACAACATCTTTATGCTCGGCATAGGTTATCAATTCTAATCCTCACTAAGATTTAAGATAAGCTCCCAAAGGCATAAGTCTTTTTTAGACTTTATGCGCTTTGGGGGCTTATTCGTTTCTAACAGCAGCCTTTCTTACCACGTAATCCTCAATCGGATTTACCTGCTACGCAAGCAAAAAACAGCGGTTGTATCATAAATGGCGAACTGCTGCATTGCTTTCGGATTTCGGGTTCGGTCATACAGATTGCATACATTTCTTCCCCACATTCAGCGCATTGCATTTTATCCCTTTCTAACAAAACCAGAGGAGACAAAAATTACAGAGCTATACCCACTACAAAACCCATGTATTGCGTTCTCTTGTTTGAGAGTAAAACCATTTGCATGGTGCCAGATTGAGAGATAAAGATATATCCACGAGAGCATCGCTCATCTTGGGTTCCTTATTAGTGTAATATCCCAATCCCAAGGAAGATTTCATGAAAAGGATTTCGGAGTCGAACACAGGTATCGATCCCGACAAATAAACCTCCGCTAATTTTTTTACAAACACAAGAAAATTATCTTACACATCGTAACTATAATGCGATTTTTACTGTCAATTCACTTTTGTTAATAATAAATACAAGCTAAAAGCATGTTTTTAGAAAACGCAAACTCGGCACAAAGACATACCCGGATATTAGCACCTCCATTATATTCTCCTTTCGAGGAGATGCACATAAAGACCGAATGGTGAGATGCAAGCAAAAAACAGCGTGCCAACTCTATGGTTGTGAGTTGGCACGCTGTGCTTTATGATAAGACGGATGCTCGCCGCTATGCTTCGGCTTCCGGCTCGGACTTTTCTGCCAGGGCGGCTATCTTTTCTTTCAGAGCGGCAATGTCGGCTTCGAGCTTTTCTTTCTTGCGTTCGATTTCCTGAACCAGCGAATTACCCTTGGCACTGCTTACGTTCAAGAAGCTCAAGTTATTGTCGTAGGTCTGGAGTTGCTGCATCAGGTTGTCCAAACGGCCATTGAGCTGCGAACGTTCGTCACCGCCGAAGTTGCGCCGTTCGCCCCTATCGCCCGGTTTGTTTCTGCGGCGTGCGTTATTGCGGCTTTCGTTGAAGTGGGCATAGATTTCGTCCACGGCTTGGCGATAATCCTGATAGATTTTCTCTTTCATCTTAAAGGGCACAAAGCCGATTTCACGCCATGCGGCATCGTATTCCGCCAGCTTGGTGCGCACGGCATCGAATTCTGCCTCATGGGTCAATTCCTGCACTTGTGCTATGATGGCTTTCTTCTTCTTCAGGTTCTCACGCTCTTCCGAACGCACATCGTTTTGCTGTGCTTTCTTTTCTTGGAAGTTTTTCTTCTTCTGTTCGAAGAAATGGTCGCAAGCGGCCTGGAACTTGGTCCAAACTTCGCGGCTTTGGCGTCCGCGCACGGTTTCTATTTCTTTCCAACGGCGTTGGAGTTCGATAAACTTGTCAGTGGTTTCTTTCCAATCCTCGCTGTCCTTCATCGCCTCGGCTTGCTCCAGCAATTCCTGTTTTTTCTGCAAACTTTCCTGCGAATTGGCACGCAGGCGGGTAAAGAACTCGCTCTTCATTTCGAAGAAGTGGTCGCATCCCACTCGGAAGCGGCGGTATATCTGATCGTTTTCTTTCTTCGGAGCATAGCCGATTTGCTTCCATTCATTTTGCAGTTTGAGCAGTTTCTTGGTATACTCGTCCCACTGTGAAGCCTGTGTCATGGGTTCTGCCAGCATTTGTTCCACCTCTTCGCAGAGTTTTGTTTTGGCTTCCAGATTAGCTTCTTCGCGTTCTTTGCGTTTGTCGAAAAAGTCTTGATGATTTTTATTGATGGTGGTGCTGTGTTGCTTGAATTCCGCCCAGATGGGTTCGCGCAAATCTACTGCCACGGGGCCTATTTCGCGCCACTGGCGATGCAGCTCTTGCAGAGCACGGAAAGCCTGCTGCGGCTCTGTTGAATGTGTCAGTCTTTCTGCTTCGGCAATCAGTTCGCGCTTTTGCTCCAAATTTTTGCGGAAATCATAGTCGCGAAATTCGTCATTGATTTGTTTGAGGTCATAGAATTGCTCCACATAATTATTATAATCGCGTTGCAGGTCGTTGGCATATTGCTCTGCCACCGGACCACACTCTTTCCATTCAGTGCGGATTTCGTGAAAAATGGGACTGATTTTGCCAAACTCTTCAGTGCTGCCCAGCAACTCTTTGAGCCGGGCTATAAGTTTTTGTTTCTTCTCGCGGTTTTGCTCCAGTGTCCGGTTTAGTTCCTCCAGATCAATTTGATGCTTTTCTTTATAGATATTGAGGAAGTCTTTCAGTCTTTGCTCATGTACTTCCACCTCTTCCACCTCGGCGGGGTCGGCTTCTTTATCTGCTTCCACACGGTTTTTGATTTTGTAGAATGCAGATTTGAAAGACTCCACCTGCTGACGTTTGGGCAGTGTGTCTTCCTGAAGAAGCAAGGCAAATTTATCCACCAACTCCGCGGCCGAAAGGTCCGTCAGGCGTTTGTTTTCGGTTGCATCTTGCTCCATCTCCTTGGCATCGGGGGTGGCTTGCTCAGGAGCCGCAGGGGCATTGAGCTGTTCTTCTGGTTCGTTCAGAGCGGGATTGATGGGTGTTTCCATATTGTCTTCCTAAGTTTAGAGGGTTGGAGGCTGCTAAGAGCCTGATTTACAAAAAGACCTTAACCCATGATAATGGGCATAGGTTCCCTCAAAGATAATTCTTTGGCTTGATAATGACAAATTTTTGAGCCAAAAGCGTCCTATTGCGAATTCCAAGAATAAGTGCAATACAAAGGAAAATACACGGCATTAAATACTATCGGAGCTTTCCAATATGCTGCTTAGAGGCTTGTTATTTGTGCCATGACAGCCAGTCATGTCCGGCATGTAAGAGCAAGCCCGCAATGTAAGTAAAAAGAATATCGCTGTCCAATAAAAGTTTATATCAAGAGTTTTAGCGCTTGGACCCATCTGTGTGAAATCACCGCTTCACTTCAAGCCGAGGCTCGTAAACTGCGCCATCTTGGCATCTTCGCGATGACTTCAAGGAGCACTTTAGCGGACGGCAACAAAAAAACATATAGAAACGGTCTTTGCGGCTGTTTATGTCATCCGTATCTTTTTTGACTTTTATCGGATAGCACTATTGTTGAACAGGTGCTTTTTTATGGAGCGGAGCAAGCACGCGGATGGCATTGTGCAGGCATACTATTTCCACTTCGCGCTCCATCCATACGGGGTCGCCATCGAGGTGCATCACACCTTCGCTATGGCGTTTGATGAGTACACGGCGAGCCTTAAACATTTCCATGTTGGAGTTTTTGGAAAGGTTGCGCGTGAATAATTGGAGCACAATCTGTGCTGCTTCAATGTCGCTAAACGGCTTCATGATAACCAAATCCAATTCGCCATCGCTCAGGCTGGCATCGGGAGCAATATAGGCATTGTTGCCATATTGCGGTGCATTGGCTGCTGCTATTAGAAATGCTTCACGATCTATTTCTTCGTCATCGATTTGAATATGATAGTGATTGGGTTGATAACTCAGATATTTATTGAGCACGGCATGGACATAGGACAGGGGACCGCGAAAAGGAGCTTCGGCAAATTTTTCGCTGACCTCGGCATCGAACCCCATACCGCAAGTACAGAAAAACGGGCGCTCGTTGGCCTTGCAACAGTCTATAATTCGCTCATTGGCTGTCATAATCACGTCCACTGCTCCTTGCACCGTGAGCGGCAGCTTGAGCGCACGCGCCAATCCGTTGCCGGACCCTTTGGGCACAATGCCAAGCGGCACATCGGTATTAATCAACGCCTTGGCCACTTCGTTTACTGTGCCATCGCCTCCCACGGCTATCACCATGGAAGCCCTTTCTTTCACTGCACGTTCGGCCAGATGTGTGGCATGACTCTCACCCTTTGTGAAGGTAAAAAACACTTCTCGCTTGGTTTTGGCAAAAGCCTCTGCTATTGTTTTGCATACGCTTACTTTAGAGCCGGTACCGGAGATGGGATTGATAATGACTACAACGCTGTCTTTCATCGGGCAGATTGGTTGAAAAGACGCTCGCGTGCCAATTTTTCATATGGAGTACCTGGCTTGCCATAATTGCAATAGGGGAGAATGCTGATGCCACCGCGTGGAGTGAAATCGCCTTGTACCTCGATGTATTTCGGTTCCATCAGTTGTATCAAATCCTTCATGATGATATTCACGCAATCCTCATGGAAGGCTCCATGGTTGCGAAAACTGAAAAGATAGAGCTTGAGACTCTTGCTCTCCACCATGCGCACATCGGGAATGTAGTTGATGTAGATGGTAGCGAAGTCCGGTTGCCCCGTGATGGGGCACAGACTGGTGAATTCGGGGCAGTGAAAGCGCACCCAGTAATCGTTGTTCTGATGTTTATTGGTAAATGCCTCCAGTACTTCGGGGGCATAGTCTTGGCTGTATTCTGTTTTAGTGCCCAAGGCGGTCAGTTCGTTTTCGCCTTCTCTGATGCTACTCATAATTGTTTGTTTGAATTAAGTTTTGGTAACAGGTTAATATCCTTTGGTAATCATGCCGCTGCCAAAGCATAGGTGATGCCGTTGGTCATACACCACGCCGTATTGTCCCGGTGCTATGCCTTGAATGCGTTCTGCGCTGTGAATGCAATAGCCACGGCCGGGCTGATAGGTCAGCTGCCCTTCGGTAAACTCCGGTGTGTGTCTGATTTTGAAAGTGATACCGATGGGAGCAATATCTTCGGCTTCAGGGTGGATAACCGGCGAGTTTAGCCCTTGTACAGTCCAAGGGTCCAAGGCAATGAAATCCATCTGCTCCATCTCCACATGTGTACCGTATTGGTCTTCGGGGTCGTAGCCGCGGCTGACTAAAATGATATTCCGTTTGATATCTTTTTTAACCACGAACCACGGGCCTCCACTCAAACCCAAACCCTTGCGCTGACCGATGGTATGAAACCAATAGCCGCGATGCCGCCCCAGCACTTTACCTGTTTCGCGTTCGATGATGCGTCCTTCACGTGTGCCCAAGGCGCGTTCGATGAATTCATTGTAATTCACTTTGCCCAAAAAACAAATACCTTGACTGTCTTTGCGTTTGGCATTTGCCAGCCCTTCCCGTTCGGCTATTTCGCGCACCTCACTTTTCATCATGTGCCCAACGGGGAAGATGATTTTGTTTACCTGCTGCAGATTGATTTGCGCCAAGAAATCCGTTTGGTCTTTCACCGGGTCGGGCGATGTGGAAAGAAATGTATGTCCCATCAGTTCGGTGGTGGTGGCATAATGTCCGGTAGCGATATAGTCAAAGCGGTGTCCGTAACGCTCTTCGAATACGCCGAACTTAATCAGCTTATTGCACATCACGTCCGGATTGGGAGTAAGTCCGCGCTGCACCGTGTCTATGGTGTATTTGACCACGCGCTCCCAATATTCGTCATGCAGAGAAACCACATCGAACGGCAAATCGTATTTGCGTGCCAGAAGGGTGGTTAGCGCCACATCGTCCTCGCTGTTGCAATCTTCAAACCCATCGGCATCCATACCGATTTGGATGTAGAAGATATGCGGTCTGATGCCGCGGATCACCAGCTCATGCACCATCACGGCGCTATCCACGCCTCCCGATACCAGAGCCGCCACCGTGGGCATAGAGCCATCGCTCCGCCGCCGTATCATTTCCGTCCACACACTCATAATCCCATCGGATTTACATACGTTCGGGCATTTCGATACCCAGTAGTCCCATGCTGCGTTGCACGGTATCTGCCACGACTTGGCTCAAGGCGATGCGGAACGAGCGCAGGGCTTCGTTTTCCTCCTTGAGCACCGAAAAGTCGTGATAGAACTGATTGTATTCTTTGACCAGGTCGTAGCTGTAATTGGCTATCAGAGCCGGGCTGAACGTGCATCCTGCCTCTGCCACCACATCGGCATATTCGCCGATATGCTGAATGAGCGTTTCCTCCTTATCCGAAATCTCGATGTCTGCGGGCAATGTATCGGGAATGGCATAGCCAGCTTCCTCGGCTTTGGAAAGCAGCGAGCGGATGCGAGCATAGGTGTATTGGATAAACGAACCGGTATTGCCGTTGAAATCGATGGACTCCTTGGGGTTGAATGTCATATTCTTGCGTGGATCCACCTTCAGGATGAAGTATTTGAGCGAACCCAGCCCCACACGCCTTGCCACTTCGTCGGCTTCCGCCTTGTCCATCAGCTTGGCACGTCCCATTTCGTTGGCTATTTCGCGTGCCGTGGTTATCATTTCCTCCATCAGGTCGTCGGCATCCACCACCGTACCTTCGCGGCTTTTCATCTTACCTTCGGGCAGTTCCACCATGCCGTAGCTGAAGTGTGTAAGCCCCTTGCCGAAAGCGAAGCCCAACTTGTCCAATAACAGGCTGAGCACTTGGAAGTGATAATTCTGTTCGTTGCCCACCACGTAAATCATCTTGTCGATGGGGTAATCTTTATAACGCATCTTGGCTGTGCCGATGTCCTGCGTCATATACACCGAAGTGCCATCGGCGCGCAGCAGAATTTTGCGATCCAATCCGTCTGCGGTCAGGTCTGCCCATACAGAGCCGTCGGCATCGCGCACAAAGAGACCTTCGTCCAGACCGCGCAGCACCTCGTCTTTGCCAATCAGATAAGTTTCCGATTCATAGTAAATCTTGTCGAATCTCACACCCATCATGCGGTAAGTTTCATCGAAACCGGCATACACCCATTCATTCATGGTTTGCCAAAGCGTACGCACTTCCTTATCGCCCTGCTCCCATCGGCGCAGCATTTCACGAGCTTCCGCCATCAGCGTGCTTTTTTCTTTGGCTTCGTCTTCGGTCATGCCCGTACTCATCAGTTCCTTTACTTCGGCTTTGAAGTGCTTGTCGAAAAGCACGTAGAAGTCGCCAATCAAGTGGTCGCCCTTCTTACTTGCTTTCTCCGGAGTGATACCTTCGCCCCACTTCTGCCATGCCAGCATGGACTTGCAGATGTGGATGCCACGGTCGTTCACGATATTGGTCTTCACCACCCGGTTGCCGTTGGCTTCCAAAATGCGTGAGAGGCTGTATCCCAGAAGATTATTGCGCACGTGCCCCAGATGCAGCGGTTTATTAGTGTTGGGCGATGAGTATTCCACCATTACCAGCGGGCTTTCTGCCGTGGCAGAGCGATGTCCGTAATGCTGCGTATGTCGGATTTCGTCCAGCAATGCAATCCATGCTCCGGATGCGATGGTGAGGTTCAGAAATCCACCCACCACTTCGGTCGCACTCACCAGTGGTTCGTGTTCGGTAAGGTAGGAAGCAATGGCTTGTGCCGTGGCAGGAGGTGCCGCGTGCGATATTTTCAGTAATGGGAAAACCACGAGTGTCAAGTGACCGCGAAACTCCTTTTTAGTCTTTTGCAATTGGATTTGTTCCGGTTCAGGCGTAGTGCCATAGAGCGCACCCACAGCGGTGGCAATGCTTTTTTCGAGTGAGGTAAGGATAGACATATTCTTAATAGTCATGAATTGGCAGCCGGTGCTTCATTATCCAAAGTTACCGACACACCATATATATAATAAGTGCAAAGATAGAGATTATCGTCCGAAAATAGATAAAGACAATGAGTGTGGAGCAGGCGGCAAAAGACGGCTTGCACAGGGCGTAAAAATTTTATGCATAAATTGATTTTAGTTTATACATAAATTGCGTGCGTTTTATGCATAAACTAAAATCAATTTGTGTACAAAAATTTCGGTGGCAGTTTTACCTCATACCATTCAGATGCGTGAGGCTTCTTCGTCAATGGAGGAATGCGATTGGATTTTGGTTTTCAGATTGCCCCATGAATAGCGCACGGTGAGCATCAAGGCACGAGTATTGGCATCGCTTTTCATTCTGATTTCCGCTCCCGGAAGCGTATTGCGCCAGTGATTGACATCATAAGTTTTGAAAATATCTTCCACCGCAAGGCGTAGCATCCAGGTCTTATTTTGCAGAAATTGCGTGAGATATAGCGAGCTATTGAACAGGCTGCTGCGGTAAAACAATCCGCTGTAACCGGCATTGCCGTATAGCATATTCAGCATCAGTGATGCATTTTTCCACAGAGGTACTTCCATGTTGCCTTTGAGCAACAGCCCCATATCCTTAAATCGTGCGTAAGCCACACTTTCGTATTCCAGTCGGGCGTTTGTCAAAACAGCCGTTACATTACCCCTGAAATTCCTCCACCTATAATTATACATCAGCATGGTTTTCAGCTCATGCGATAGGGGTATATTGTCGTATGTAAACTTTATTCGCTGGGGCGTGCCTGCATCCATGTGTGCCACCTGCGCTTTTAAATTCAGAAGTCTGTTATAGCTAAGCGAAAGGCTCAATGCCCCCGACTGCCAAGCAAGCGAATAGATATCTGTGATATTGGATTGTAGCAACGGGTTGCCCACAAAATAAGAAAGTGGGTCAATGTAATTTTCTTTGATGGATAACTGTGATAATCCGGGTCTGTTGATGCGTTTGGTGTATGAAAATCCCAACTGCCAATCTTTGTCCGAATAGGCTACCGACAGATTGGGAAAGCAGTTGAAATACACCGTGTCCAGCAGACGATGCCCCTGCGAAGCGGAACGAGCATCTTTCCATTCGATGCGCAGACCGCCTCCGAATGTAAATCGGCCGATAGTTTTGAGCATGCTGCCATATCCTGCCCATGTCTTCTCCGTCTGTACATTGTCCGTGCTTGTACCCCCCACAGTTTGAAATAATCCGGCATCATGCAGATAAGAGGCGCGCACGCCAAATCGCCACTTAGCCCATTCCGACTGCCAAATATAATCCATGGCTGCACCGGCTATGTTGTATCGGTTAGCAAATTGCTGTTCGAGGTGTCGTGCCGGCACCTCTTCCACCTGTTGGCGGCTGTTTTGCCAATTGTTCATATAGTCTGCCGTAAGCTCAAGGCTATGATGACCCCATTGATGCCGGGCATAGAGCGTGGGATTATGGAAAACGGTTTTAGAATGACTGTCCGTTCGTCCGCTAACCAATCCGGAATGCACGCCGGACATTTCCATGTCCTGCCATTTGACATCGCCCGTATCGTACCAAAAAAAGCGATAGCCCAGGGAAATGCGGCTCCGGGGCATCACATACTCTATCATCGGTTTGATGTAAAACTGCCGTCCGTTGCCATTGATGGTGCTGGTTCTCAGCGTATGCAATTCGTCGCTATTTGTTTCGATTTTTCTTTCTTCCCGGTCGTACTGCTTCACTCCGCTTTTGGCCAGGCGTAAGTCCATCGAATATTGCAGACTGCTACTCTTGCCATTAAATAGTAAACTGCCATTGAAGAGCGTTTTGCGCGACTGCGAAAAATTACCGGTGGCAGTCCATTGCATATAATCCTGTGCCACATTCACTGTGGTGATATATACAATGGCATCGCACGAAGCGGAATGCTCGGCACCGGGATTGCGGTCTATTTCGATGGATTTCACCTGGTCCGAGCGCAGCGAGAGCAATTCGCCCGTATCCGAGAGCAATCTGCCATTCAGATAGCATTGCAGTCGCGGTTTGCCCATCACAGATATACCTCCGTGACTATCCGCCACCATGCCCGGAATGCGCTGCACGAGGTCGAGAAATGTGCCGGCATGGCGCAGATAGCTGCCGGCCACCAGAACTTCGTAAGCCGTGCCTTTCTGCCGTATCGGAGAGCGGCTGCCCTTCACTATCACTTCGCCCAATTGCACGCGCTGTTCCATCAGCATCCACTGTCCCGTGAACAAAGTGTCGGCTTTGGATTGCCATCCGTCTGCCGACTCAAAACTCTGTACCGCATCCTCATAGCCCAAGGATCGGATTTTGATAAACGCCGCCGTTTCATCGGGAAGACAGAGCGTAAACCTGCCATCCATAAACGATTCACCCATAAGCATCGAAGAATCAGCCCGGAGCAACAGCACATCGAATACGGTTACACTCTGCCCTTGTGCATCTGTTACCGTGCCGCTGATAAAATGTTTTTGGCCGAATAGCGAGGTAAACCACAAGAGTCCCACAACCAAAAATAAAATTTGTCTTTTCATCATTCAAAAGTATTTAAGAGTTCTTATCTACTTCTGATACGTATAAGCCCGACCCAACGTTACATCCTCGCCATCACTTTTATCTCACAGCAGGGTCGGGTTTTGCAATTATCCCGACATTATATGATAAATTTGTCTTGCAACGCAAATCTGAATAATCTATGGATACAACTATCATCGGCGTTGCCGGCGGTTCCGCCTCCGGCAAATCCACACTGGTAAACAAAATCAAGCAAGCCTTTGCCGAAGAACCCGTGATTACGCTCTGTCACGACTATTACTACAAAGCGCATGACGAACTTGCATTCGAAGAGCGCACCAAACTCAATTACGACCACCCCGATGCGTTCGATACCGATCTCATGGTTCGTGACATCAAGTTGCTCAAAGAAGGCTGTTCCATACAACGTCCGGTCTATTCCTTCACCGACCACAACCGCCTCAAGCAGACCGTGGAGGTTCATCCAGCCAAAGTAATTATCCTGGATGGTATTCTGATTTTGGAAAACCGTCAGTTGCGCGAACTGATGGATGTGAAGATATATGTGGATACCGATGCCGATGTGCGCTTGGGGAGGCGGCTTATGCGCGATGTGCAAGAGCGCGGTCGGAGCATTGACTCCGTACTGCGTCAATATTTCGACACCGTAAAGCCCATGCATGAAGACTTTGTGGAGCCATCCAAGAAATATGCCGATTTGATCATTCCTGAGGGTGGATTCAATAGTGTGGCCTTGAATGTGCTGATACAGAACATCCAATCTCTCATCGAGAAATAAATTTCCCCTTTTCCCGATATTTTTCCTCAAGAGGGTATGTCCTAATGAAAATGGGCATACCCTCTTATTTTAATACCCGGAGCAGCCCTTGTGTCAGGAGGCTGAGTTCATCCGGATGTATGATATACGGCGGCATCAGGTAACAGAGGCTGCCGAACGGGCGTACCCAGATGCCTGCCGCCACAAACTTCTTTTGCAACTCTGCCATATTTACCGGCTCTTTCATTTCCAGTACGCCGATAGCACCCAACACGCGCACATCCCGAACAGAATTGAAGGTCTGTGCCGGTGCTAATTCGGTGCGCAATTGATTTTCGATACTTTTTATCCTGCCCTGCCAATCATTTTCCAGCAGCAGGTCGATGCTCTCTGCCGCCACGGCACAAGCCAGCGGATTGCCCATAAACGTGGGGCCGTGCATGAAACAGCCGGCCTCGCCACTGCATATCGTATCTGCCACGGGAGAGGACGTGATGGTGGCACTAAAAGTCATGTATCCACCTGTGAGTGCTTTCCCGATGCACATGATATCCGGCACCACATTGGCATGACGATAGGCAAAAAGTTCACCCGTGCGTCCGAATCCGGTGGCAATCTCATCAAAAATCAGCAGAATACCGGCTTTGCGACAGAGGTCTGCCGCCTGCCGCAGATATTCGGGATGATAGAAATACATACCGCCGGCACCCTGCACAATCGGTTCCAAAATCAAAGCTGCCAACTCGCCGCCTTTATCGTTAATCAACGCTTCCAGCGGAGCCATATCCGCCTCATCCCATTCACCGTGAAAGCGACTGCGGGGCTGAGGTAGGAAGTATTGGGCGGGCAGCGTGGAACCGAAGATGCTATGCATCCCCGTTACCGGGTCGCACACACTCATGGCGTGCCACGTATCGCCGTGGTAGCCGCTGCGTATGGTGGCAAAGTGCGCACGAACATGCTCGCCACGGCTCTGATGATACTGCAAAGCCATTTTTAGGGCTACTTCCACCGCCACCGAACCACTATCGGCATAGAAAATCTTATTGAGAGTCGGAGGCAGAATGTTCAGCAACCGACGTGCCAATTCGATGGCAGGACGATGCGTAAATCCGCCAAACATCACATGACTCATGTCTTGTAACTGACGCTCCACTGCTGCATTGAGTCGTGGATGATTATAGCCATGTATGGCTGCCCACCAAGAACTCATGCCATCCACCAAGTCGGTGCCGTCTTCCAGATAAATATGCACCCCATTGGCATGCGAAACAGGATATACCGGCAGTGGGTCGATGGTGCCGGTATAGGGGTGCCACAGATGTGCGCGATCCAATTGCATTGCCTCTTCCAAAGGCTGAATATAGCGTGTGTTCATGTTCATAAAAATTCAATTAGACCGGGAGTTTGTTTCCCAATCCGTGTCATTGCTGTTGATTTTGCCCATTTCCGCTATCATGGCCATATCGCGTGGCGTGGTGCAGCCGATGGTGGTCAGCATATCGCCTGTGATGGCGGCATTGATGCCGATATAGATGGCCTTGCGTTGGATTTTGTCCGATAATTGTGCACGTCCACCCGAAAAACGCAGAAAAGCACGCGGATTAATCAGGCGAAACAGAGCCACCGCCGTCAGATACTCATCTTCCGTCAATGGCGGCGTATCTTGCAGCGGCGTGCCGGGTATGGGTTGTAGGATGTTAATGGGAATGGATAGCGAACCGATGCGGCGCAGATAAAATGCAAAGTCGATACGTTGCTCCGCCGATTCACCCATACCAATAATGCCACCCGAACAGATGCGCATGCCCACCCGGCGTGCCGCCGCCAGCGTTTCCTCTTTCTGACGTTGCGTGTGTGTGGTGCAGAGCGTGCCGAAAAAGTCCGGTGCACTCTCCATATTACAGTGATAGGTGGTCACACCGGCTTCCCATAAGCGACGCAGCTGTCCCTCCGTACACAATCCGAGCGATGCACACAACTTGATATCCGGCACTTCACGGTGGATGGTCTCATAGCTCTCCACATATCGGTCCATATCCGCCGCCGTGGGTCGACGGCCGCCGGCTACCAACGAAAAGCGCCCCACACCCTGCCGGCGGTTAAATGCCGCCTGGCGCACACATTCCTGTACCTCCAGCGCACCATATTCGTCCACACCGGTTTGATAATGAGCACTTTGCGCGCACCATTTGCAGTCTTCGGGGCAGCGACCACTCTTCACATTGACGATAGAACAAGTATCGAAAAGCGTGGGGGCAAAATGAGCAGTAATGCAATGTGCCGCTTCATATAGCGGCTCTCGGTCTGTCAGGCGGAGCAATTCGGAAGCCTCCGTGCGAGTCAAATCTCCGTCGGCCTTTATTCGTTGAGTGATTTCTGTTAAGTCCATAGCTTGCGTTTCATAAAAAACTATCAAAGATAACTTAATTTCTCCCGCAAAAGCATGTGTATGTGGTGTGCCGAAAAAACTAACACAAATTGATTTCATTTTATGCATAAATTGCGTGCGTTTTATACATAAAACAAATTCAATTTATGCATAAAATTTTCACCCTTATCCGAAGCCGCCTCCGGACACGCACTTTAGACGGTAGTGCTCAACCTCAACTTACATTAAAAAATTATGATGGGACATGCATTTCTTAGGGTCATTAAATGTGGGCAGCATAGTTTCGAAAGTGATTATTGCGCAGAATATGCTTATTCCGCGCATGGTTTTGTTGTTTGTTTGGAAATTTATTGTACATTTGCATCGCTTAAACAGCAAAATTCTTCCTTAGCTCAGTTGGTTAGAG
>CAMFNC010000039.1 GCA_945965245.1 uncultured Porphyromonas sp.
CTTCGTAAAAAGGAACAATAATGTCTTCGATATTACCATTTGGAAGTCGATATACCGCCAAGTGGTGATTATTGTCATTTGCCACATAATCTTTGGGGACAGTATCCGTTTGGTGAATGGGACGAGCATTATTTTTCCCTCGGATGGTCACGGATTTAATTGCAATGCCTTTTTCTTGATTCCACCAAATGGGATTTTTGTCCAGATTGGTGAATGCAATTTCCGGTTTGCCCCCAAATTGGGCCAGTCTTTTTGTCAGTATCTCTTTTATTTGCGGATTTACAACCTTTTCTATTTTCAGATCTTTGGTAATCGGTGTGCGGGATACAAGTTGGTGCTCCTCTTGTATTGTCATGACTGTTGAATCTGTATAAATGATATTTCCGCTTCGGTCTGTGAGGGGCTTTTTGCTGATTGCGTTTTTGCCTTCAAAGGCTTTTTGGGCATCACCATCGTATTCTCGAAGTCTGTCAAGAAGAGCCTGACGGATAACCGGAGATACCACTTGTTTGATGATTTCCGGAGTAAGCGTTTTATTGATTTTGATTTCTTTTTCTACGTTGAATGTATTTTGTCCGTAGCGTGTGTCGAGATGTAAGGGACCTCGTGGGGTAAGTGTGGTTTGGATGACAATCTTTTTTCGCTTGGTGATGTGGTCATGGCTCACAATCTGATTTTTATTTACAGTAACCACTTTGTTGGCTGCTTTGGTGGAGATAATGGTGCGCATAAGTGCTTCACGTGCTTGATGACGTAAATTTTCAACCGGCGCAATGAATTTACCATTGGCCATTAGCTGTTCGCGAAGATTTTTTAGTTGTGCCAACTTTTGCCGACCGTCTTGGATATCGGTGCCATTCATTCCGCTAAGGTATTGAACATGCTTTCGAGAGGCAAAAGCCGTAACCAACGCATCCATGGCATGGTGTCGATGGTCGCATCGTTTGCTCCAGTTTTTAATCTTTTTGATGGGCTGCCCGTTTTTATCGAAGATTATTTCCACATGACGAGAATTGTTGTCAGGATTTTTCTTGTCTAATTCCTCATAGATGGGCAAATTCAATTCTTTCATAATATCCATCAATCCCCAGTCGCGGCGCAGTATATCCGTGATTTTTCCGGTGGGATGTACAGGGTATCCTTTGGCTATTTGGGAGAGCAGTTCAACGGCTTTTTTGGTGATATACCTAGTATTTACGAGGTCTCGCTCGGTTAATTCATCACCTAAGTCATATTCGTGCAATTTCAATTTCTTATATTTTGCCTCACTGATAGCCTTGTTTTGCCAAAGAAGTTTGATTCTATCCAAGTATTCTTTGCATTGTGTTTCTCCTTTGGATTCGAGGTAATCCATGGCTGTTCGGTTGTTTTTCTCTTTATTTACCTCGGCGAGTTCCAAAGTCTTATTGGAGAAACTGTCGTCGTAAAATACTGCCTTGGGGATGATGTGCTCGATATCGAACTTTTTGTCCATTAATTCCTCAATGGGAATATATGTATTGGAGTACAATGTATGGTATCCATTACTTTTTAGTTCTTCCCGTAATTTGTATTTCAGTATATCCGTTTTGGATGGATGTCGGATGCCGCATTGTTCTTGTATGATGGCTCGTATTTTGCGATTTTCTTCGGTCGCTTTGCTGATGGTATCGGTCATGGCCTGACGCTCTTTGGTATTGGACTGGAGATTACGTGCCATTTCGATGTGTACCTCATCCGGATTGCCATAAATGTCAATATGGGCATTTACCACGTGTATCATTTGATTAAGAATCCGTTCAACCACGGGATTGCGAAGAGAGCCCAGACGAATGAGTGGCAGTTCGGTCTGTAATTCACGCTTCTCGTTTTCTTCTCCGGTTATCCATTGGTTATGTCGGTAACCCGCCAAAGCGCAAGCCTCGTCATATCGATTTTCGTCCATGAAAGGCAGGAGCTTTCGCATTGCTTTGGTGCTGAGTGAGGCATAGTCATCTTCCAAATGAATAGCAAGAAGAGAGGGAGTCAATTCAGGAGGAATACCGAATATCCGGTTCAATGTCTTGCAGAGAGAAGCGGTACCGGTGGGTGAACTATCATCTTCGGAGGCATAAAGCAGGTGCCAAAGATGATAGATCGGTTCGGAGCGCAAATCTTCTGCCGTGGGGTTGAAATCCAATAAGCCGATGTCAATCCCTTGTCGCTCCATAAATTCTTTCAGAAGGCGCAGAATTTGATCGGGAGTTTGTTTCAAGTGAGTTAATTCGGATTCCCAAGAGATTTTATCTCCATCGACCATTTCTTTCATGGCAAAGTATGCGCATATAAATTCATGGTTGGTTTTATTGCCGATAATCTCTTTGAAATTGATTTTCCATTGTTCTGCCGGATAGCCCAAAATGGCTAAAATCTCTTTGTCGGACAATTTATCCAAGAGATTCAAATAACCGAATAATTGTTTTTTTTCTTCGGGAGAGAGTATGCCTCCTGTTTTGATTTCATTGGAGAATAAATCTCCCTCATATGCCTGAGATTTTGGATTTTTCTTATTTCCTCTTTTGCCTAATGGTTGTACTTCTATTTGTCCCAAACGTTGCCAGAGTCTGAAGTGCTGGAATATAGGGGATGATTTGGGCGCAACACGTGAGCCGGTGGTATATGTTTTCCCATTTTGTTGAACTTCCTTGGATTCAAAAGGACAGAATGAAATTTCTTTTTTCTTGGATTTGAGTGGCCGCTGATAAAAGATGATTCGGTTGCGAATATATAATCCGGCAGTATGTGTCAGCACATCGGGGTGAAATTGCTGTTGGCATTTCCAAATCCGATCAAACTCGTTCATATAATCTTTTCGATAATATACTTCGTCTCGGATTCTGTCATGTGGATTGAGGCTCAATCGCTCATAGATGCGTTGCCCGATGGTTTCATTTTGCTGGTATAAAATACGGCTGCGATCGCCAATTTCGCCCAGATATCCACTGCTGGCATTACGGTTCTGACAGACATCCACAATAGCTTTTACGGCTTCTTCCGGTGTGATGATTTCGGAAACGGCACGCCGCCGGCAATCCAGTCCGTAGAATTTCTTTCGAATATTGGGTTTCAGCTTTTGTGTATTCCGATAGTCTTTGGGCATTTCTGCCGGATTGATGTTAATGGTTTTGAAAATAAGCTCTTTGCTTTTGGATGAGGTTTGCTTGAGTAAACTTCCAAGAAGTTCGGGAGTGAATAAATTGGGATTTGACTCTTGCTGTTTATCAAATATTCGTTTCAATTCATCCTCATAGTCCGATTTGTAGAATTCGATATTGGCGTACTTCCCTTTCTGAAATCGATCGAATAAATATTGTCCGGGAGTGAAGCCCAGTCGAATAATCTCTTTGGTCACCTCCATGCTGTCGATGAGTTTGCCCTCTTCTCCGGATTTGCCTTGTGTCTTTCTGTTGCTTTTATAGCCACGTCGTTTATTAATGGTGAGCAGTATGCGTGCCAAGTCTTCCAAGGAGACCTCTTCGGTGGCAGCTTTTGCTCTTAGGCGGAGCAGTTCGTGGGTATCAGTGATGGGATGTGTGAGAAATTGGTCTATGTCAGAAATGAACCCCTTTTTAACCAAATATTGGAGTAGACTTTTTCGCCTCTGTTTATAGCGTTGCAGACGTCTGCGCATGGAGCGTTTTATAGCTCTTCCCACAGCGGGGGAGGCAAATTTCCCTTTGTCGAATTCTGCGGCTTCCGCATGGGTAAATACAATCCTGACACCGGTATAAATGATTTTTGTTTCCTCATTTTCATTTTCGGCCAAATGAATATATGCAGAACCAATAGAGGTGGTTCCTAAGTCCAGTCCAAGAATTTTTTTCATGTGAATATCTTGTATAAAAAGTTACGAGATGGATTTTTGAAAATCAAAGGTTTACAAACAAATATAAAGAATTTATAACAATAATGAATTTTTATTTGGAAATATCAGGCGGAAATAAGTATATTTGTCGTACTATAATTAGAAAGCATATTCCCAACAAGGATTTTATTCCGTTGTGAAAACATTAAGAACAGGCTTCTCGAATACGATTCGGGGAGCTTCTTCTTTTTATATCGGTATCTGAAAAATACTAAAATCCGTTGTGCCATCAACATGCACAACGCACTCAAACTTCGACAATTGATTATTTGCTGTACTTGCTGCGCAGGAGGCGAAATTTGGTTGCCAACTCTTCTTTGTCCTGCTCTTCGTACACACGAATGAGCAGGTCAATAGTTTTTAGTGTAGGCTCTTGGGCAAAGGCTTTGAGTAGCGGTTCTTCGGCATCTTCCGGTCGATGCTGTTTCAATAGAGTTTCGCCGATAATGGCAAGCGCATCCACGGAGAGTGGTACCTGACGTATCGCTTTGCGTGCTTCACGCAGAGCTTTTTCGTATTGCCCCATCAGGAGATAAGTCCGGGACTTCCCGATTACGGCTCGGGTTTGTTGGGGTATCAGTTTAAGTGATTTGTCGAAATTACGCAGTGCCGCCTCATATTCTCCATAGTGAAGGATGCAGTCCTCGCCCAAGGCGGCATACTCTTCCGCCATCTCTTGCAGCAGGGCGGATTGTTTGTTGATGATGGTTCGCTGCCGCTCCAATTGCTCTTGTTGGCTTTGCACCATGCGATAAATTTGAGACGTGAGCATCCGTCGGTAATGCGGGCGGCTCAGTTCGTTGCTCAGAGTTAGGGCCTGGTTTAGATGGCTGACAGCTTCTGCAAATTGATGCTTGCGCCAAGCAGACAGTGCCGAAAGGTATTCCTCTTCGGCTTTGGAACGATCCATGGCGACTGATATTAATTCGGGACTATTGGCATGGCTATAAAACTCGCGCACGGTTTGCCGGGATGATATTTCGTGTGCCCGCAATGCCCGCACCAATCGTATGCCCTCAATGCTGCGACAGCGGCTCAATGCCACGTATGCCAATCCCGGAGCAAAAACGTATGAGCCGAAATCAATGCTTACACGGTTGAACGTCAGCCCCTGACTTTTGTGGATGGTGATAGCCCATGCCAATCGGAGGGGTAATTGGAAAAACTGACCGATTACCTCCTGTTTTACCTTGTGTGCTTCGGTATCATATGAGTACCGGATGTTTTCCCAAACAAATGGCTCTACCGGATGTATGTCACCATTTTCCAACCGCACGCTTACCACATCCGTTCCTTCATCTATCCGCTCCACAATACCCAAGCTGCTATTAGCCCAGTAACCCGATGGATGATTGGAAAGAAACATTACCTGCGCTCCCGCTTTTAAGTTCAGATGCAGTTCTGTGGGCAATTCTTTGTCCGGGAAGTCACCCATGATTTTGCCCATGAAGCAATAAGAATCGGTGGGCAACTTGCGGAGTTGGGTGGCATTGTATTCGTCCACCAGACTGCGAGTGGTGCCGATGCGGATGGAAAGTTCCTGCGCATCGAAAAGGTCTTGTTCGTCTACTCCCACACGCTCGTTGATGACTTGGAGATCCTCCCGGTTAGGAGTCCCGAGGCGAAATCTATCCAGCATTTTTACAAATTCGTCATCCGCTTGCCGATATACTTTTCCCAATTCGATGGTCAGTAGAGGCGTTTGCCGGAAGACAACGGCGGAGAAGAAAAAATCGTTAGGGTAGAAGCGGCGCAGAATATCACGCTCGTCTGCCGTAACCACCGGCTCTAATTGGTAGAGGTCGCCCACGAAGAGCATCTGCACACCGCCAAACGGTTCATTGGGCATTCGCCGATAGGCCCGGAGGATACGGTCTATCACATCCACGAGGTCGGCTCGCACCATAGAAACTTCGTCCACGATAATCAATTCCAGCGAACGGATGAGTTCGATGTGCTCTTTGTTGTATTTGAATGTATCGAAGAGGTTGCGACCTTGTAGTTGTGGGTCATTGGGTGGCAGTGGCCGAAAGGGTAGTTTGAAAAAACGATGGAGCGTTTGTCCGCCGATATGCAGAGCTGCTATACCTGTGGGAGCCAGTATCACGCATTTCTTGTCCGTAGTGTCCCGGATGTATCGCATCAAGGTGCTTTTTCCAGTTCCGGCCTTGCCGGTCAGGAAAAAAGATTGTTTGGTTTCATTCACCAATTGCAACGCCCAGAGCATTTGAGTATTCTCGGCATCAGGCCGAAAATCAGTCTCTTGGGAATTAAGGTGCGCTACTCCCTCTTGTTTCGTATCTCTGTTTTTCTTTTTTCCCGCCACGATTGATGTCGATTGATATACTCAAAGATAATGTAAATCAGACGAAATATAGGATATAGGCCAATGTGCCCAAACTGATGATTATCCAGAGCAGAATACCTTGGAATAAAGGACGAATACCCACGATGCGGAGCACATCGCGACTGAGTGATGCACCGATGAAAAACATGGTCAGTGTGAGCAGTTTGCGTGCTATGCCGTTGATGAAGTTGCCGATTTCCGGCACCGAGGTCAATAAATAAGTGTTAATCAGCATGGTTATCACAAAGAAGATGATAAACAGAGGGATGCTGATGCCCCGACCCTTACTCCGAAAGATTACTGATGTGACCAATGCCAAGGGGACAATCCAGAGAGCGCGAGTCAGTTTGATGGTGGTGGCAATGCGCAAGGCTTCCTCGCCGTATGCGGCTCCGGCTCCCACCACGGAACTGGTATCGTGGATGGCGATGGCGGCCCATGTGCCGAATTCTTGCTGACTTAAATTGAGCGCATGGCCTATGGCGGGAAAGATAAAAAGAGCCACGGCATTCAGGATAAAGATAGTGCCCAATGCCACAGACATTTCGCTGTCTTTGGCCTTGATGATGGGCCCCACGGCGGCAATGGCACTGCCACCGCAAATGGCAGTACCGGAGCTAATCAGATAGGCGGTTTTTTTATCCACTTTTAGCATCCATTGCCCGATGAGTAGACCTATAAGCAGTGTACCGAATACCGAAATCAAAGTGAATTGCATGCCCTCCTTGCCACTGGCAATGGCACTGTGCAGGTTCATGCCGAATCCCAAACCCACCACAGAATATTGTAGCAGATATTTGGATACTTTTTTATTGAATTGGGGATAGGGTTGTCCAAAAAACAGCGCATAGGCAAGACCGGAGAAGAGCATGACCGGTGGAGTAATCAGCTTGGATATCGATTGGCACGCAGGGATATACTCCAGGAAAAGCAGTATGCTGGCAAGGGCGATAATACCCTTGTATATCCATTCCGCAGATGAATTGTTTATTTCAGATTTCATAATAGTATAGTTATTAGCGAAACAAAGGTAACGAAAGTGAGTCTTATTCGTTCTTCTGCCAAGTAATAAAGGCCGTGCAGGGTTACGAAAACCATACACAGCCTTTAATAACGGTAAAATCGCGTTTCTGCGTTTTTTTTAATTCAAATAAAAGTAATTCAGCTGATCCGGAGTAGGGTCCACGGCGCAAACCTTTCCACGGTCATCAATCAGATAGGTGTGAAATCCGTTTTTCAGACCGAAAAGGTCTACTACTTCATCGGCATCACGTGCCACCACCCACATCTGATCGGATGTGTCTTCGATGCAATCCAATGCCAATGTACCCTCAAACACCTCACGGTATTCGTCCAGCGATATGGCATGATATCCGATTTTGTCGCTCAACGTGGCTCCGAAAAAACGGTACCATTGCACGTTTTCGGCACGACTTGCATTGTCGTAGGCAGCCCAGAAATGCACCAAGTGATAGCGGTGACTGCCTCGTTGAGGAGCAAGGCCGGATAAATCGGTCGCTCGAGACTTCATTCTCGGCATCACATTGCCTTCTTGCAGTCCGCCGTCCACATCCAAAGGAAGTATGGCCGAACTACCCACCGAAATGGCGGCAAGGGCAATGAAGAGTCCGGGAAAGAGCTTCTTCAACTTCATAATAATCAATTTTAGTTTCACATACCCATTATGCCCTTCCACCGCCAAAACCAGGGTGGCGAATAGCAACGCACATGCCTACACGAATTAGCATCACAACTCTTCGGCAATGGCATCAATAGGTTCCCGACTTTCGGGGCAGGCATATCTGTCCATTCCTTCCGCTGAAAGAAAATGTGCAGATAGCGATTACAAAGATACATGAAAAATCTTAAAAATAGTTTGATGGAATGATTGTCACGCCTATTTTGTTAATTACCTTTCTGTCTGCTTATTTTTCTTAAATTTATATGCTACATGTAAAATCTCCGGAAAAATGAAAAGACTTTGGAAAAATACCTTTGTGAGCATCTTGCTCATGTTTATAACCATCGGCTGCAAAAGCTGTGGAGAAAAACCGGAACCCGAACCTCAAAAGCCGAAACAGGTTTTGCTGATGTATCTGGTTACGGACAATAATGGTCTGCAAGAGGAAGGTATAGACAAATTTAAGATTATCAAGGGCTTAAAAGTTCCATCCAAAGACTATCGGCTTTTGGTTTTTTATGACAGTCAATTCCTGACCGATACAGGACAATTGATTGAAATTCTGCCGGAGGGGGGAACAAATATCATACATGAATTTGGGGATACCAACTCTTTTGACAAAGCTTCTTTTCGCAATGTATTGGAGTTCGTAAGAAGCAATTGTCCTGCCGAGTCGTATGGTCTGATGCTCTTCTCTCATGGTTCGGGATGGCTGCCGGCGTATGCACCCGGTACTGCCACTTCGGGAAAATCTTTGCGCACCGTCATTGCCGACAATCGGAAAGAGTTGGAATTATCAGATTTTGCCGGAGCCTTATATTCCATGCATTTCCAATATATTGTCTTCGAAGAGTGCAATATGGCCGGAGTGGAAATAGCCTATGCGCTGCGTCACAATACCGATTATATATTGGCATCCGCGGCTCAGATGCTAAGTCCGGGATTCAAAGACTTATATCAATCTTTAGTAGACAATCTGTTTCAATCGACTCCGCATTATGAGGCTTTTGCTCGTTCGTATGCCGCACATCAGGACAAGATACGTCCATATTATACTTTTAGCGTAATCAAAACAGCACCTTTGGATGATTTGGCAAAAGCCGTGCAGGAGGCTAATCGGAAAGGGCTGAAAGAGGTGGATGTAAAGCAAATCCAGCAATTCGATGGCGATACGGATCAGCCCCTGTATTTTTTTGATTTTTTGGACTATTATCGCCAGGCAACCAACGAAACTTTTTATCCTAAAATCGAGCAGGCACTGAAGCGGTGTGTCATGCTGGAACTTCACAGTCCGCAGCATTATGTCAATCCGGAAAAAAGGAAATTCGATACGCGCGCTCACTGCGGCCTGACCACCTATATTCTGCAAGGCAACGACATGGACAAAGAATATAAGAGCCAACCTTGGTATCAGGCCATTCAATAATATTATGTGAGTTCTAACCACATACAAGTGTAATTAATTCATACGTGGGTAATATTCTCCTCGAAAAGGAGGATATTGATTTGCGCTGTGCTTGCACAGATATCCTTTCGGAGGGGTCGTTGTGCGCATTAGCGAACGGGGGTGATATCAAGGCGAATAAGGTTTGCGCTGTGTTTGTGCGGCATACCACGGGAGGATTGGGCCTACGCATGCAGACAATGGTGGGTTTAGGTTAAGATGGTTCGTGCCGGGCAAACAAACAAGAGAGCCGTGACAGAAATGTCACGGCTCTCAACGTATTTAGAAAGATTAATTCAGCGACGTGTTATTTGTGCGGGTGGAGCACGATAGGCATGATAAATGTAGATTTACCACGTGTACCTGCATCGTATACCAGAGCACTGCCTTCTTCTTCTTCACCCCACTTGTGGATTACATTTACTTCCACTTCGCAGACAACATCCTGTACGATATCGGCACCGGCGTTATCCCAAGTCAAGTAGTACTCTTTCTTTATGGGGTCATACTTGATTAAGAAACGAGCCGCATTCACTGCATCCACGGTAGCACCTGTGGACTTGTAATATACACGACCAATTTTGAAAGTAGTACCATTGAACTTCAGAGCTTCGAACTGCTCACGATAGTCATCATACCAACCATCAGCATCATAGGTTATACCCTCAACCGTTGTACCTGCATAGTTGAAGTTGTAAATGATGTGGTGAGGTTTATTGGCTGTCAACTGCCCATCGGTGAAGAGATAGTCGGTGAGAACAAAGTTACGAGACAGGCTGTATTTGTTTTCGCCGTGTGCATCCTGATACTTGTCATAGAGTTCGCCCTCTTTCACCTGATAGAAGCGCATGGGGTTCGGGAAGTACGTTTCGTAAGTAGCCATTACCACACTGCGACCATATTGAGGAGCGGGAATAGCATAAGGCACCTTAACTTCATCGTATTTAGACTTACCGCCAATGTTATCGAATGGTTTGATAGTATAATCCACGCCAGTCATTACGGGCAGGAAGATATCCGTATTAACGAAACCATAAGCAGTATTCTTAGCGAATTTCACTCTACCTGCGCCATAGTTGCCGTAGTTACCATCGATCCATTCGTTGAAGCTGATTACAGAATTGAATTTGATAATCTTCTTGTTCTTGGGCACAAACTTCTTGGTTGCCTTGTCATATACCATCGGAGTGATGTGCTTACGACCGGCTTCGGTAGGCTCGAGACCCAATTCCCAGTGGGCATGACGCGGAGCACCGTTTTTCTTAAACAATTTGATACCGGAACTTACCATAGGCCAGTAAGATATCATATTGTCTTCCTTAGCCATTTCGAATGAGAATACCGGACGAGCGGCGTTCTTTTCGAATGTGGCTCCGTATGCACCCTTGAATGCAGTTGAATACAATTCGGTAGGATTGTTTTCATATTTGGTCAAGTCGAATGAAGTATTCAGGTCTTGAACCATTTCATAAGAAGTTTCACCTGCTGCAGGTCTGGTGGCTGCGCTGACGATACGACCGGTAGAAACGATCTGATCGGCAACCCAGTTCAACGGAGTCTTTTCCGGAGCTTTTACGGTCGGATACTTCACGTTGATGGTAACGTTGATGAATACGTTCTTGGGAGCTGCACCCAGAGGTGATGTGGCTTTCTTCACATACTTGGTCTTATAGGTATAAGTACCTTCGAATGCCAGCGGGCTGATGTAAGCCACCAAAGTATTGGCCTTGCCGGTCATGCCGATGGCAATATCGTTTACACGTACTTGGTTTGCATACATAAACGGAAGCAAATCAAACTTATGAACGGGTGTAAAGTTCTTGGCGTGCTTATAAGTAACCTTGTGCAGGGTATAGCCATCGAAATCATAGTTATCCTTGAATTCTTTTTTGCTGAGCTGAACGCCGTCTTCGTTGAAGATGCGGTCCATATCCAAAATCTGCTCTTGGTTATTGGCATGGAGGATAAAGTCCACAGTCCAGTTGCGAGTAACATCGGGCACGATAACTTTATTCACGATGACCAACTTGATCAAAGCGGTTTTTACCACTTCATAGTTGTCTTCCACAGGAGCCAACATCTTGACACGAACCATAGGTGTGCGGCCGATGGCAGCAGTGTGCAATTCGCCGTTTTGTTCGATCAAGCTGAAGTTACGAATGGTAATCATACCATCCTTGCTCTTTTCGGGATCGATGTAGCGGAGAGTTTGGTTTACACCTTCGTTGTAGAAGTCCACCAATTCGAATTCCAATTTGAAGTCATCGAAAGCGTTGCCCTTAACGGGTTCGCCGTTATCGGCAATCAGCACGTGCTTGGTACCATCGGTAAAGCCTTGAGAGTTGCTGGGGAAGTAGTAAGCACGAATCATCTTCTTCAGATCCAATGTGCCGGGTTTTTCCTTGGTACCCAGAGGCAATTCATATTTAGGCGTCAAAGCTTTATAGAGCAAGTTTTCTGCACGAGCATCGATGGCAGCACGTTCGGCTACAGTTTTACCTTCATGCAGCTTGCCGTCGTTTTCGTTTTGCGGGTGCATGAAATAGGGGTCGGTATCACGTGTAACAGTACCGAAAACTGTACCATCTTTTTTCAACACATTATAAGTATTCCAGAATGCAAAGTCCGTAGGTGCTGCATGGTTGAATGTGGTGTATGCCGTAGAGGTGATGAAGAGGTTCTTCTGCATGATGGCTTTACGACGAGCAGCCACGTATTCGCTACCCAGCTTGTGGTCATCGCTCTTCACTACCAGAGATACATATGTGCGCCACATCTTATTGCTGCGTTCGGCCAGAGCCCATGCTTTGGCACGAATGTTCATACGACCATTTTCATCGATATTTTTGGCGTTATCGAATTTGCCGGTGTAGAAAGCTTCGTCTTGGTTGAAAAGCATGCAGTCGTCATCGTTCTGGCTGTAAGTATCCCATTCATCGGAATGAGAAGCCGTGGAATCGTCATACTTGTCACCCACTTTAGCTTTGTGATTGGTTACCATGCCCAACAGTTGGAAAGCGGCGGGATCTACATTGCGAGGATTCAGAGCAAACTGCAAATTTGCCTTACCGGAATATACCCAGTCCCAACCCTTGTAGTTGTCGGGGGTTAATCCCATCTTGTCGTCCGAGAAGTCACCACCTTTGATGGTGCGGAAGCCATTGGCCAACTTCACAGAGTCTGTTACGATTACCGGAAATACGATCTGCTTTGTATCACCCAATACCGTATTGGTGTGAGGAACATAGTTCAAACCGGTGAGTTTCATTTCTCCCTTGGGTAGAACGATTTGTTCGTACTTCTTGGTATCGGGGTTCCACATCGTCAGCACGTAGCGACCATCGGAGTTTATCACAAATGAAGCGGCTTTGGGGATGAAAACACCTGTCTTGAGCACATTGCCGGCGGGATCGGTCACGATCAATTCGCCATCGGCACTCATAGAGAATTTCAGGTCAACGGCAGTAATGCTCTTGCCATCCTTGCCATCTTTTCCATCTTTTCCGTTAATGCCGTCTTTACCGTCCTTACCATCTTTTCCGTTAATGCCGTCCTTACCGTCCTTAC
>CAMFNC010000040.1 GCA_945965245.1 uncultured Porphyromonas sp.
TTTATGCCGTGGGCAAAGAGGTTATCAGCTTGCCGGAAAATCTGAAGAAAATCATTGAGGCCAATCCCGGTAACGGAAACATCATCAGTTGGCTCAAAACGGCACTTATCGGAAAACCCAAGCAGGAAATCAAGCCGCAGGAAAAGACTGCCACCCGAATCGAAAGAAACGAAAAGACCGTTCCGGATACCAAGAAAACGTATGTGCTTACAGAGGTAGATGGTGTGCCCAATTACCGAGTGGCAGATTGTTGTCACCCTATACCCGGCGATGATGCCATGGGATATGTAACTGCCGATGGTGCAGTGGAAGTGCATAAGCGTAGTTGTCCTGTGGCCATGCGGCTGAAAAGCAGTCAGGGCGAAAAACTTATTTCTACCCGATGGGGTGAACATGCCAATACGCTGTTCGGTGTCACGTTGATGATGCGTGGTATAGATTCGCTGGGTGTGCTCAATGCCATTACACAGTCATTGCTCGAAGATTTCAATGTAAATATCAATGAGTTGAATATGAAAGTCAATGACGGCATCTTCGAAGGTTTTATCAAAATCATGGTTAAAAGTGCCGGCGATGTGATGCGTATTTCGCAGTTGCTCCAGCACAATAGTTCTATTTTATCTATCACACGTATTTCATGAGCAAAGTATTATTCATCACCGGTATCGATACCAATATCGGTAAGACATATGCCACTGCGTTTTTGGCACGCAGAGCCATGGATGCCGGGCAAAAGGTTATTACTCAAAAGATGATTCAAACGGGATGCCAAGAGCGTTCCGAAGACATAGAGAAGCATCGTGAATTACTGGGGCAGCCTTATCTGCCCGAAGACGAAGCACGGCTCACGGCTCCCATAATCTATTCCTATCCTTGTTCTCCTCATATGGCCGCACAACTCGATGGTGCCGAAGTGGATGTGACGATTATTGACCATGCCACCGAACAATTGTTGGAGCGCGGATATGACCGCGTCTTCCTGGAGGGAGCGGGAGGCTTGATGGTGCCGATTAAAGGGCATTACTTGGCAGCCGACTTCATCCAAGAACGCAATTACCCTATAGCTTTGGTTTCCAATGGCAAGTTGGGCAGTATCAATCATACCATTTTGAGTCTGGAAGTTTGTCGTAATCGTGGTATTCAAGTGGAATGCGTGGTATATAATCTCTATCCGAATATCGATGCCATGATTGCGGAAAATACTTTGCAGTATTTGCGTGGCTATTTGGCGGAATATCATCCGAGCACAGAGTTCATTATAATGAATGAATGGTATGAATAAAAAGAATTATATTCTCTTTGCCGCTTTATGTTTATTATTTTTAACATCCGGCATTGCCTGCCGCAATAAACCCGGCACAACGAACGCATCTGCCCAAGATACCACATACACGTTTGCTATGAATTTCAGACAACTGACTCCCGAAGAAAAATACGTAATCGAAAACAAAGGAACCGAATATCCTGGCACAGGCACATTGCTCCACGAACATCGTGCTGGCATTTATCATTGTAAGCGGTGCAATGCTCCGCTATATCGCTCCGAAGATAAATTCGACAGCCACTGTGGATGGCCGGCTTTCGATGATGAAATCCAAGGAGCGGTAATCCGCATTCCCGATGCGGATGGCCAACGCACAGAAATTCAATGCGCCCGTTGCCATGCACATCTGGGGCTTGTATTCGAGGGCGAAGGCTTTACATCCAAGAATACTCGCCATTGTGTTAATTCCATATCCATGGTATTTGTGCCATTGGATGTCAAATCATCAAAACCTAAAACAATGAAAGCTTATTTTTCTTGCGGCTGCTTCTGGGGCGCCGAATTCTATTTCAATAGAGCCACGGGTGTCTTGAGCACCACCGTGGGCTATATGGGCGGACATACCGATAACCCCACGTACGAAGAGGTATGCAGCCACACCACCGGTCATCTGGAAACTACAGAAATCGAATATGACCCTCAAAAAACCACCTACGAATCGTTGGTGCGTCTTTTCTTTGAGATACATGACTTTACGCAAAAGGATGGTCAAGGTCCCGACATCGGCGAGCAATATCTATCTGCCATTTTTGTTCAGAGCGATGAAGAGCGTGCAGTGGTGGAAAAAGTAATTGCCGAATTAAAGCAGATGAATTACGATGTGGCCACCACCATCCGAACCGATAAGAAGTTCTGGCCGGCAGAGGCGCATCATCAAGACTATTATGACCGCAACGGTCATCGTCCGTACTGCCACGCACGCAGACAAATTTTCGGCAAGTAGTTCCGATACCCCTCCCTTAAAAACAAGATGTCGCTAACGATAAAAGAACTGAGCAAAGCCGATCGCCCGCGCGAAAAACTCCTTTATCGTGGCGCACGTGCTCTCACGGATGCCGAACTGATAGCCATACTTATCGGTTCGGGTTCGCATGATATGTCTGCCTTAGAGCTGGCACAGTCCATACTCAAAGGGTTTGACCACAAGCTGGAGTCGCTGCTTCGCCATGCCTCCGTTGATGAACTTTGTCGTCACAAAGGCATGGGACTCGCCAAGGCTGTTACGTTGATGGCGGCTTTGGAATTGGGTAGAAGATTACCGGTGCATCAATCTCACACTCAGGAGCGACCATCCATTACCTCCAGTTCCGATGCTCATATCTATATGCGCTCCAAATTTCCTATGGGAAATATTTGCGAAGAAGTGTGGATGCTTCTTTTGGATAGACGCAAACATCCTATCAATATGTATTGTGTGAGTCGAGGCGGGCAGCGCCGAACCATCGTGGATGTGCGCGAGGTGTTTAGGCAGGCTCTGCAAACTGCTGCTGATACCATTATCCTGGCTCACAACCATCCATCCGGCGATGTGGTGCCCAGTCCTGAAGATGTGCAACTAACCCGTCAGATAGCCCATGCCGGCAAAATCATGAATATAGCCTTGATAGACCATCTGATTATCGGTACCGGAACGGCTTATTTCAGTTTTGCCGATGCCGGTCAAATGCCACAATTATAGAATCAATATCATAAATAATAACCTTAAAAGTTAAATGAAATGAAACAATTGAAGACATTATTGCTTGCTCTGGTGGCCATGTTTGCAGTGGCGCCGGCATGGGCCTGTACCACCGCTGTAATCAGTGGCAAATTTACTGCCAGTGGACGTCCGATGATTTGGAAAGTGCGTGACACCGAAGCGTATGAAAACGTGATGAAAAGTTACCAAGGCGACCGTTGGAGCTATGTGGGGCTGATCAATACCTCCGATGCAAAAGGCGAACAGATTTGGGGTGGATGGAATGCCGTGGGCTTTGCCATTATGAACAGTGCCTCGTTCAACGTAAACGAAGGCTATACCGGCAAGTTTATCGACCGCGAAGGTTATTTCATGCAGGAAGCCTTGCGTGAGTGTCGCACACTTAAAGATTTTGAGGAATTTCTGAACAAGCGTCCGCGTCCGATGGGCGTGGCAGCTCATTTTGGCGTAATCGATGCCGAGGGGGGAGCCGCCTTCTATGAAGTGAATAATGAAACATGGACGAAGTTCGATGCCAATAACTCCGAACAGGCTCCGCGCGGTTATGTGCTCCGCACCAACTATTCATTTACCGGCACTCCCGGCAAGGGGTTGGGCTTTGTGCGTTTCCAAAATGCCGCGGATATTTTTAACAAAGTACCCGTGGGCAGCCTCACTCCGGCCATGGTGATGCAGCAATTTTCGCGTTGCACCTATCATTCTGTCCTGAAGGTGGATTACCGCAAGGATTATTCTCGTTTACCCGAACAGGGAGCCATGATTTCCACCGATGATTTGATTTGTCGCTACGGCACTTCCAGCGCAATAGCTGTGGAAGGCATCAATGCCGCCAAGGGTGAAAAGCCCGAGCAAACCACCGGATGGGTGCAGGTGGGGTTGCCCTACGCCTCCATGACCATGCCCATGTGGTGCGATGTGCCTCTACCTCGCGGTTTGGTGGCAACCAACCCCGGCGAAGAAGCTCTCTTGGCACGCAAAGCCATGGAACTGAAAAAAGTGCTCTATCCCATGTGGAAGCAAAGCGATGGCTATCACTATATAGCCATAGACAAAATGTTTAATCAGGCCGGAACAGGACTGACCCAGCGTATCGAAAAGGAAGAGGATGTAATCTTCCGAATGACCGAAGAAGCCCGTCAATATTGGGGCAAAAGCAAAGGTTGGGGCAAGAAAAAAGAATATATGCCCGCAGAATTGGTGCGCAGCATCAACGAGCGAGCCGAAAAATTCTATGAAGCTCTGTAGCAGACGCAAACCCGATTTCATTCCAATAAAAGCGAGATGCCAAGTACGTTGGCACCTCGCTTTTATTTTCACCGGAATTTGTCCTATGCATACAAGTGTAAGCCCATTATTCCTCTCCGGGGAGGGTGGCACATGAAGATCCGAAGGGTGGACGGAGGTGGTATGCGCTGTAAGCATGGGCTTATTCACTAACCAGATATCACCTCACCCGACTGCTTTCTTGGGTCAAGTTTAGTTCCAGCCGTCGCTCCTTAACCCCTGTTGCAATTTGTTGTGCCACATTGTAGGGTGTGTTGTTAAGTGATATTATATCATTTATGATGCTGTTTGCTTATAATAAAAAATATTATTTCTATAAAGATGGCAATTAATTCCCTGTCAGATACTTGTGGGGCAGCATATTTTTTGTGCTCTTTTGATTTAAAATTTATGCATAAAATATGACCTATTTCGACAAGCGTTTTTCGCACCCCCAAAGACAATAAAAAAGAGAACAGCCCCCCAGATGCGAATGTCATCCGAGAGCTGCTCCCAAAAGCTAAAAAGCGAACGGGTGTTCAGTCTTTTGGACTTTAAGATATTCCACCAGACGAGCCGTGGCGCGGGCACGGTGACTCAGACTGTTTTTTTGGCAGTCTGTCATTTGCGCATAGGTCATATCATAACCATCGGGCACAAACACGGGGTCATAACCAAATCCATTGCTTCCCAACTGTCGGGTAATGATACGGCCAGGCACATCGCCACGGAAAAGATGTTCGCCCGTGACATCTATCAGAGCTATCACAGTGCTGAAAGTGGCGATTCGCGGTTCGGGAACTTGGCTCAATTCGGTCAGCAATTTATTCATATTATCCACCGGACTGCACGCCGGGCCGGCATATCGTGCGCTATAAACCCCGGGAGCACCACCCAAGGCATCCACAGCCAGACCGGTATCATCGGCAAAACAGAAATAGCCATAGCGGTCATGCACATAACGGGCTTTGATAAGCGCATTGCCCTCCAAGGTATCTGCGGTTTCGGGTATATCGTCATGGCAATCGATATCCGACAGGCTGAACACCTCCACCACACCATCCAGTATCTGGCGTATCTCGGTGAGTTTGTGAGGATTGTTCGTGGCAAAAACGAGTTTTTCCATTATCTTTGTTAATAAGGTGTACACATTAATTAATCTTCGCTCACCAAAATTACTATTTTACAGATGAACTTAGAAGAATTGCACGATGCCTGCATGGCACTGCCGGGGGTTACGGAGGGTTTCCCTTTCGACGAAATGACCTTGGTAATGAGAGTGGGCGAACGAATGTTCGCACTGATAAACTTGGAGAACCACGATGCCATAATATCCTTGAAGTGCGACCCCGACCGTGCCATAGAGTTGAGAAGCCGATACGAAGGCATTGTGCCGGCCTATCACATGAACAAGAAACACTGGAACGGAGTGAACGCCGAAAGTGATGTGCCCGCCAGTCTGGTGCTGGAACTAATCAAACACAGCTATGATTTGGTGCTGGCCAAACTACCCAAGACCCAGCGAACGGTTCTCAATCTCTGAATGACCGCATCATATATATATACACCGCTCACTATCTCTCCCAAATATGAAAAAGTTTAGAAATTTAGAATTGCACGACATGCTGCCGAGCACCAATACGTATCTGGCCGAACAGTTGGCAGCACAACCTGATTTACCCGAACTATTTGCCGTGATGGCACGCTTGCAAACAGGAGGCCGGGGACAACGCGGTAATGTCTGGCACGCTGCTCCGGGTAAAAATATCACAATGTCTTACCTGCTGCGTCCGCAATTTCTGGAAACGGATCGCCAATTTGTGATTTCGGAACTGGCGGCCATCACAGTGGCTCGCACTCTGGTCAAATTTATGGACGAAGAGCAGCGAACACATCTGACCGTAAAGTGGCCCAACGACATTTACTATGACGACCAAAAGATTGCCGGTATTCTGATTGAGCACAGCCTCACGGGTACCATTATTAACTACAGCATTGTGGGACTGGGCATCAACATCAATGAAACGGAGTTTCCCAAAGAACTGCCCAATCCCATCTCGCTGGCGCAAATTACCGGTAAGCAATATGCCATCGAAGAGATACTAGAAATATTGCTACAAGAGGTGCAAGAGGCATACCGACAAATCAAGAAAGGCATGATGAGTGATTTGCACGCCCGCTACATGAATCATCTGTATCGCCGCGACGGACCGTTTTATCCCTATGAAAACGCGCAAGGCAAATTCATGGCGCGCATCCGTACAGTACAGCCCAATGGCATCATCACGCTGTGCCATGAAGACGGCACGCTGCACGATTACGCATTCAAAGAACTGCGATACCTCTAAGATTTCATGCAAACCATACTCACTCAGGCCGACAAACATCTGATACGCTCGCTTAAACGGAAAAGCGAACGCGATGCTTTGGGTTTATTTGTGGCAGAAGGTCCCAAAGTGGTGGCAGACCTGATGCCTCACTTCCGCTGCCACCTGTTGATTGGCGGGTATGATGAACTGGAGGCTCTGAAACCGTGGCTCAATCATGTGGAGAAGTGCTGCGAAATGCCTCACACATACGATTACAAATCGCTCAGCCATCTGAATACGGCAAGACCTCCGATAGCCATATTCCACACCCCCAAGTCCACGCCAGACCATCCTCCGATACCCGAAGCATTGGCCCTGCTGCTGGATGGTGTGCAAGACCCCGGTAATCTGGGTACCATCATCCGCACAGCACATTGGTTCGGCATCCGCCGGATTTATCTATCACCCAGCACTGCCGATCCCTATCAATCCAAAGTAGTGCAGAGCACAATGGGCTCATTGGCTCAAGTGGATTTGCTTCCACTTGGCGAAACCGGTCTGCAAACACTGCTCATGCAGATCCAAGAACACGCCTTGCCCATTTACGGCACCACACTGCACGGCTCCCCCATTGGGCAAACCACACTGGGCAAACTGAGTGTGCCGGCTCTATTGGTAATGGGCAACGAAGGCAACGGCATTTCATCCACGGTAATGAGTCGGCTGAGTGTGGCACTAACCATTCCCGCTCTGACCGCCACCCCACCCGACTCACTCAATGTGGCTATTGCCACGGCACTCTGCCTGGCCGAATTTGCACGTCACGGATAGTCTCGGGAAACAATTTCGACTCTTGATTTGCAAAAAATATCAAATTAAAGAAGCGGAAACTGAACCATTTCGCAGAAAGGTTGTTTTGATATAGTAAACATTAAAATCAAATCAGAAAGTATGTCTATCGTAACACTCAAAGGAGCAATCCAAATGAATACCACGGGCGAACTGCCCCAAGTAGGTACCGTGGCACCCGATTTCACCGTAGTGAAAACAGACCTCAGCGAACTCAAACTGAGCGACCTGAGAGGCAAAAAAGTGGTTCTGAACATTTTCCCCAGCGTAGATACGGATGTATGCGCTGCCAGCGTGCGTCGTTTCAACCAAGAGGCTTCCCAATTGGATAACACCGTGATATTATGCATATCACAAGACCTACCCTTTGCTCATGCTCGTTTCTGCGGAGCAGAAGGCCTGAACAATGTGGTTTCTGCGTCCACATTTCGCTACAACTGCTTCAACGAAGGCTATGGCATGCGTCTTGCAGATGGCCCCATGGCCGGTCTGATGGCACGCAGCGTGGTGGTAATCAACGAAAACGGTCAAGTAAAATACACTCAGTTGGTGGGCGAAGTGACCGAAGAACCTAATTACGAAGCTGCCATTGTCGCACTGAAGTAATCGCTTCTTTCTAACAACATCTCAGAGGCTGCACTGAAACTCCGGTTTCGATGCAGCTCTTGTTTTTATCAAACATCATAGCACCCAATACAAGAAGTATTCGGATTTATTTACGTAGTTTTGTATATAGAAGGAAGCACAAGGTAAATGCGCTTTCAGGATAACACAGAAAACACCTTAGAAGTAAAATCATAATCATGACAACATTAGATCGCAACAACTACTGCGTAA
>CAMFNC010000041.1 GCA_945965245.1 uncultured Porphyromonas sp.
CATAAGGCTTGATAATTGTTATACTCAAAGATATGTATTTTGTCCCAATCAGGGTTCTACACATCCAAACAGACAATATTCGGCTCGGTGTGTGGCGGTTTTGATTTTGCCGATTAGAACTTACTCTCTACATTTGTCGGATTACCAAGTAAATCAATATGACCAACATAACTCATAACTACTGCGTGATTATGGCAGGTGGTGGTGGAACTCGCTTTTGGCCTCTGAGCCGCGAGGAGCGACCCAAGCAATTTATTGACTCGATGGGCATCGGCAAATCATTTCTGCAAATGACATTCGAGCGGTTTGGTGCATTTGTTCTGCCGGAGCATTATTATGTGATTACGGGTGAACATTACAAAGATTTGGTACTGGAACAATTGCCTCAACTCCAACCGCATCAGGTAATCACCGAACCTTGCCGACGCAACACGGCTCCCTGCATTGCTTATGCCGCATATAAAATTCGTTCGTTGGACCCCGAGGCAAATCTGATTGTCAGCCCGTCTGATCACTATATAGCAGACCAAACGGCTTTCGAAGAGGTTATTGCCGCAGGATTGGAATACGCTTCGGAGCATGACGAATTGCTGACCATCGGTATCACTCCCACCTACCCCGCTACCGAGTATGGCTATATAGAGGTTAATCCATCGGGAAAAATCGCAGAAAGATGTGTGCCGGTGGTGCGCTTCAAAGAAAAACCGGACTATGATACCGCCATGAAATTTTTAGCGGCAGGTAATTTCTATTGGAATTCGGGTATGTTTATCTGGCGCACCCAAAGCATCATCAGCGAAATGGAGAGTTGTCTGCCCGATATGGCCAAAGCTTTCGACCAAAAAATCCATTGGGGTGGTACAAGTGAGCGGGAAGAAGCCAACCTACTCTATCCAACACTGCAAAGCATCTCCATAGACTATGGGGTGATGGAACGCTCCCAACGGATAAGACTGCTGCGCGGCAACTTCGGGTGGAATGACATCGGCACCTGGGGCAGCCTATATCGCCAGATGAATAAAGATGAGGGTGAGAATGTGCTGCAAGGCTGTGTGGAGGCCACAGAATGCCACAATTGCCTGGTGGTGAATACAGAATCGGGCAAAACCGTATATCTCTATCGCATGGCAGATACCATGGTGGTAACCACTGATGATGCCATTGTGGTGGCAGACCGTCGCAATGAAACTGACTTGAACGATTATCTAAAACACAATAAATAAGTTAAGTTTACATTAGAATATGAAAAATATATTGGTAACAGGCGGAGCCGGATTTATCGGCTCTCATGTAACAAGGCGTTTGGTGCATCATCATGCCGAATGTCGGGTGGTCTGTCTGGATGCACTGACCTATGCCGGCAACCGTGAGAATTTGGCAGATTTGGAACAAATGCCCAATTTCTGTTTCGTACAGGCAGATATTACCGATTTTGAGCGGATGCAACAAATTTTCGACGAATACAAAATCGATGCCGTGGTGCATCTGGCTGCCGAAAGCCATGTGGATAGGTCTATTGCCGATCCATTTGTCTTTGCACGCACCAATGTAATGGGAACGCTCAACCTATTGGAGGCTGCACGCCGGGTATGGGAGCAGCAGGGTGGTTTCAACGGACACCGCTTCTATCAGATTTCCACCGACGAAGTTTATGGGGCTTTGCAGATGGACGATGGTGCATTTACCGAAGAGCATCGCTACGAACCTCACAGCCCATACTCCGCCAGCAAGGCCTCTGCCGACCATTTCGTGAGGGCTTATCATGACACCTATGGCCTGCCCACCTTGATCAGTAATTGCTCCAATAACTACGGCCCGTATCAATTTCCGGAAAAACTGATACCGCTCTTTATCCATAATATCCGCCACGGAAAGCCACTACCGGTATATGGCCGTGGGCTGAATGTGCGCGACTGGCTGTATGTGGAAGACCATGCCGCAGCCATAGAAACCATTCTGTGGCAGGGGAAATCGGGTGAGACCTACAACGTCGGTGGTAATGAAGAACGCAAAAACATTGATTTGGTGCACACGTTGATTGAAATCACCGACCGACTGTTGGAACGCCCGGCCGGCACATCGCTATCGCTGATTACATATGTGCAAGACCGTGCCGGTCACGACCTTCGCTACGCCATAGACAGCAGCAAATTGCAGCGCGAATTGGACTGGCATCCCACGCACACATTCGAAGCCGGCATAGAAGCCACGGTGCGTTGGTATCTGCAAAACGGCGATTGGCTAGATCGCTTGGCAGCACGAAGTGTACGATAATAATCATTTTAATCCTTACCTTATCCCACTCCAAAGCAGAAAAGAGAATGTATCAAAATACAGATTTGTGAGAAGCATCCTTTCATATTGATAATCCCTGCACCCTCTTAACCGAATAAAGAACCGCTATCATTGAGTTTTCAGCTCTTTGATAGCGGTTATTCTTTAATAATAGTTGATTGAGAGTGAATGGTATTTTGACTCACCCTCTCTATTTTTTAGGATATGGCTTATGCCTGATAGTATTTCTGACGGAGTTCTGCCACGGTGGGGTCGGTGATATAATCGTCATAATCCATCATCTTATCAATGATACCGCCCGGAGCCAGTTCTATGATACGATTGGCCACTGTCTGGATAAACTCATGGTCATGACTCGTGAAAAGCAAATTGCCTTTGAAAAGTTTGAGCGTATTATTGAAAGCCTGAATAGACTCCAAGTCCAAATGGTTGGTGGGGCTGTCCAAAATCAATACATTGGCATCGCGCATCATCATCTTGGATATCATGCAGCGCATCTTCTCTCCCCCACTCAATACGGAGGCTTTTTTTAGAATTTCTTCGCCACTAAACAGCATACGTCCTAAGAAGCCTTTGATAAAGACCTCGTTGGTATCCGGAGAATACTGCGAAAGCCAATCCACAAGGTTCATGTCCGTATTGAAGAAAGACGAGTTGTCCAGAGGCAGGTAAGCCGTGGTGATGGTCTGCCCCCATTCGAAAGTACCGGCATCGGGTTTCTGCTCATCATTGATAATCTGGAAGAAAGCCGTCATGGCACGCGGGTCGTGGCTGATGAAAACAATCTTATCGCCTTTCTCCACATTGAAGTTCAAATCCTGGAAAAGCAATGCGCCGTCATCGGCATGAGCCGTAAGCCCTTTGACTTCCAAAATCTTATTGCCCGGGTCGCGTTCGATATTGAAGATGATACCCGGATAGCGGCGACTGCTGGGCTTGATTTCTTCGATGTTGAGTTTTTCCAACATCTTTTTGCGGCTGGTGGTCTGCTTACTCTTGGCCACATTGGCACTGAATCGGCGGATAAATTCCTCCAACTCCTTTTTCTTTTCTTCTGCCTTCTTATTCTGTTGCTGCTGCTGACGTAGAGCCAACTGGCTACTTTCGTACCAGAAGCTATAGTTACCGGCAAACTGCTGGATGCGTCCGAAATCTATATCCACCGTGTGCGTACACACCGAGTCCAAGAAATGGCGGTCGTGACTCACGATAAGCACCGTTTGCTCACACTCGGAGAGATAATGCTCCATCCATGAAACGGTATCTAGGTCCAAGTCGTTGGTTGGCTCGTCCAAAAGCAAATTGTCCGGCTTGCCAAAGAGCGCACGTGCCAGCAAAACACGTACTTTTTGCTTACCACTCAATTCTTTCATCTGCTGATAGTGCAGACTTTCGGCAATACCCAAACCACTGAGCAGAGCGGCAGCATCGCTTTCGGCATTCCAACCTTCCATTTCAGCGAACTTATCTTCCAGCTCTGCCACACGATTGCCATCTTCATCACTAAAATCAGGCTTGGCATACAAAGCGTTCTTTTCTTCGATGATGGCCCAAAGCACCGTGTGTCCCATCATAACGGTATCCAAAACCGTAAATTCATCGAAAGCAAAGTGATCCTGTGCCAATACTGACAAGCGTTCGCCGGGAGCCATGGTCACCGTGCCGCGAGTGGGGTCGAGGTCACCGCTGATAACGCGCAAAAGTGTGGATTTGCCTGCACCATTGGCACCAATCACACCATAGCAATTGCCGGGAGTGAACTTGAGATTGACGTCTTGAAAAAGTATGCGCTTACCGAATTGCACACATAAATCGTTTACAGATATCATAAATGTTTATTTCAGAGATGTTTGTAATTACAAAGGTAGCATAAAATCATCGTTTGCCCCAATCCCGAAAAATTTATACATAAATTGCTTTTATTTTATGCATAAAATGCGCGCAAAATAAGCATAAAACAAAATCATTTTATGCACAAAAAAATGTCTAACTTTATGCTGTATGCTGAAACGAAAAAACATCCTACCCCCAAAGCTCTCTTCCGAGCATCTCAAAGTGGCCGTCACCTTTGTGATTTTGGCCGTTATCATCACGCTGTTGGCTCCGTCCAAAAGCGGACTTCATCATCAGTTTTTCAAGGGTAAGCCTTGGACGGGCGACCTCCTGACCGCTCCATATGACTTCCCCGTATATAAGAGCGAAGCCATTATCAGCATGGAGCGAGACAGCGTGCGCGAAGCCATGCCGCCCATTTATCTGCTCAACGAGGATATAGAGGCCAAGATGCTCCAGAAGTGGAAAGAGAAATATTCCGAAATCGGCTCGCAGCAGCTCAGCTATCAATATTACGCTTACCTGCAAGAGCAACTGCGCATACTCTATGCCAATGGTCTGATTGGCACAGAGGAGCAAAACAATCTGCGCCAAACCGGACATCTGGAAATCACACTGGTCAATGACGCCAAAGAGGCCGAAGTAATCCCCATTACCCGATTCCTAACGCTGAAAGAGGCATATGAACAAATTTTGGACAATCTGCCCCCTATTTTGGATAAAAAAGTGATGGCGGATTTGCATATAACGGAATACCTCCAGAGCAATATCGAATACAGCCAATCGTTTACCGAACAACGACTGAAAAGCGAAATGGACAAACTTTCGCTCTCCACCGGCATTGTGCAGGCAGGTGAGCGAATTGTGGACAAGGGCGAAATCGTGGACGGATATACGTATAATGTGCTGAACTCACTCCAACAAGCCATGGAAAGACGGTCGGGCGGATCCAAACAGCACTTTGCCGTTTCGGTGGGCACATTCTTCATGATTTTGTGCATTCTGATTACTCTGTGGCTGATGCTTCGGGTGATAGCCGGCGGAAAATTCGAACGAGAGTTTCAAAATATCATCCTTCTGGTAGTTCTGATTGTGATTTTCGTGACTCTGGCACAAATGGCATCGCTGTATCAGTGGTTCAGCATTTACATTGTTCCTTTTGCCATTCTGCCCATTCTGATGCGTACATTTTTCGATACATGGACGGCATTCGTATCGCATCTGTGTTCCACACTCATAGCCGCTCTCTTCGTTATCGACCCGCTGGGCTTCATCATCATGCAGGTAATAGCCGGCATTGTGGCACTGAGCAGCCTGAGAAGTCTGACATCGCGCTGGCAGCTGATTAAGTGTACGTTTTTAGTATTCCTCTCTTACATCATTTCTTATATAGGTCTATCGCTTCTGCGCAACGGGGGCATAACCGTGGATGCCGGTCTGGTGCTCTTGTACCTAGGCATCAACTTGATATTCATGATGTTTACATACCTATTGGTTTATATCATCGAACGCGGATTTGGCTACGTATCCAACATCAGTTTGGTGGAGCTGAGCGATATCAACACCCCATTGCTCCGCCAGCTCAGCGAAACAGCTCCGGGCACGTTTCAGCATTCATTGCAGGTTTCCATATTGGCCACCGAGGCAGCCTCGCACGTGAATGCGGATGTGCAGTTAATTCGCACCGGAGCACTCTATCACGATATAGGCAAGATGAAAAATCCTACCTACTTCACCGAAAATCAGGGTATGAATAATCCGCACGCCACACTGCCTTTCGATGAAAGTGCGCGCATTATCATCCGCCATGTAACCGATGGCATCGCTTTGGCTCAAAAACATGCACTGCCCGATGCTGTGATTGATTTCATCCGCACTCACCATGGGCGTGGTCAGGCCAAGTATTTCTACAACTCATATTACAACGAGCATCCGGACGAAGCTATCGATGTGGACCAATTCACCTATCCCGGCCCCAATCCGTTCAGCAAGGAAATGGGCATCCTGATGCTTGCCGATGCCGTGGAAGCTTCCAGCCGAAGCCTTAAGGAGTTTACCGAAGAGGGATTAGAAGCCTTGGTCAATAAAATTGTGGGTAACATCATATCGGAAGGGCTATTGGACGACACGCCCATCTCTTTCCATGACGTTCAGATCATCAAAAAGGTCTTCGTAAACAAATTGAAAGTGATGTACCACTCGCGCATCACCTACCCCGAACGTATCCCAAACACCACTCCAAACAAACAATGAAGCCTCTCTTCATCGTAGGATTTATGGGAGCCGGTAAAAGCACCGTGGGAAGGCGGCTGGCAAAAGCACTGGGTTTAAAATTTTTGGATACGGATCTGTTCATTGAGTACAGATTTCGCTGTTCCATCAGCCAAATGTTTGCAGAAGTGGGCGAAGAACGTTTCCGCAAGCGCGAACACATCGTGGCGGAAGAGCTTTCGGGTATGGAAGATTGTGTGATTGCCACCGGTGGAGGATTACCATGCTTCTCCGGAAATATGGAACTGCTGAACGATAGCGGTATTACCATATACCTCCATGCCACTGACCGCATATTAGCCAAGAGGCTTTGCATCTGCAAGCGAAGCCGTCCTGCTGTATGTAATCTTTCCGATAGTGAAATCGAGGAATTTGTTTGCCGGAAAATGCAAGAGCGCAGACCCATCTACGAAACAGCTCAACTACACATTTCCGTGGAGCAACTTACAGATAAAGAAGACGAAGAGGATGTGGTGGCTCAGATTATTGACACCTTAAAAGGTTGTGTGGATTTTTCGAGGTAAGCAGACCACTGCGCACCACACACAAACCAACCAACAGAACAAGACCGCCGAGAGCGACCAATATAGGTTCAAAGCCGGCAAGGGCAGTCTTCCCAGCCCATCAGCTATCCGCAGCATAATTTCCGCCGGCCATCGGCACATCCAATCCCACAACACAGGAGGAATGCCCATCCATCCCAGTCCCATACCGAGCAACGACAGCGGTATGAGCATACTGCCCACGAACACCATGGGTATGTTGCTCCACAAAAACAGAAAAGATACCTGACCAAAATGATAACTACACAGTGGCAGAAGCATCACTTGCGCAGCCAGACACACTGTTATCAAATCTCGCACATAACGGAAAATAGGCTGACGAACGACTCCGAACAACTTATCTATTCGGGGCTTAAATATCACAATGGAGAAAACGGCCACAAAACTCAATTGGAAGCTCACATCCAACCAAGCAAACGGATTGAAAGCCAATAAAATCAATGCTGAAACGGCAAGGCTGTTCAGCGTATCTGGTTTTCGCATCAGAAGTTTGCCACAGCCGTAAACCGTGAGCATAAGGGCGGCTCTTAATGTGGGCATGCTGCATCCGGTAATCCCCACATAGCCCCATGCCGCCAAGAGTATGAGCACCCAACGCAAGCGAGGCAATGGACAGATAACCGCTGCGCAGAGAAAGAGCATCCCCAATAATTCCACCACAACGGCCAAGTGAAATCCACTGACAGCAAGCAAATGAGCCACACCGATATCATTGAACGATTGGCGGAGCGATTGCGTTTCCTCACGCCCCCGATAACCCAATGTCATGATTGATACCAAAGCTTTTTGGCGTGATGTAAGCGATGTGTTTTCCAACTGTTTGAGCCACTCGACACGGTATCCGGATGTAATTCTCGAAAGCGTTGTACGTTGCCTGAGAGAATCTGTTCGACTGCAATAGGATGGATAGATAACAGCTGCTATCAAACCTCCTCTTAACCATTTTCCATACTTGGGGTTATCCTCTTGAATATGTTTGGTATCCTTAATCTTGGCATGCGTGATGTGCAACTGCATCCCGGGATGGTAATCCGAATCTACTGCGCCATACAATATCATTTTCTTTCCGGATAAAACGCTCACCGACTTATCCGCAGCCTCCAACAACTTCACCTCATAACGCTTGGACTTCTTTCCGGTGGTAATGATGCCATCGGAATGGATTTCTACGGTCAAATGGGCATTCGTATGTTCTGGTATTTCTCTCCAATAATAACGAGAGGCCAGTGCCGGAGGGAGAATACCCCAACAAATTAACAAGCAGGGAATAATACTGCGCTTAAGAGTATCGAAACGTGTAAATCCGGGTAGGCAACAATTCGTGGCACCACCCGACGTTACCACTGTCAATATGAATATCGAGCAAGCCACCACCAAAGAAACAGATAAAACCAGCCCCATTTGTTCGTAAAAAAACATCCCCATGAGCATACAAAAGAGCAGCAGTAATGCCGGTCTTTTGTATAATTCACGGGGCAGTGACATGAAGAGTTCGTTACGCCGCATCTTCATGTTCTTTTATTTCATATAAAAAGGGATTATCACTTCAATTTTTTCAGCAAATCAATGGCTTCGTGGGGATTCTTATGACCAAATACATAGCTTCCGGCCACCAATGCATCGGCACCTGCCTGCATAAGTTCTTCGCCCGTAGAAGCATTTACACCGCCATCCACTTCGATAAGCGTATCCAAACCTCTCTCATCAATCATCCGCCGGAGGTTTTGCACTTTTTGCAGTGTTTGGCGAATAAACTTCTGACCGCCAAAGCCGGGATTTACGCTCATCAAGAGCACCAAATCCAATTCACACAAAATATCTCCGAGCAGTTCCACCGGTGTATGTGGATTGAGTGTAACGGCAGCTTTCATGCCAGCATCCTTGATGGCTCCCAAGGTACGATGCAGATGATTCTGCACCTCATAATGCACATTCATGATTTCAACGCCCAAATCGGCCAATCGTTTAGTAAATTTTTCCGGTTCCACAATCATCAAATGCACATCCAATGGTTTGCGGATAATGGGGCGAATGGCTTCGAGAATGGGAAATCCGAAAGAAAGATTGGGAACAAATACACCATCCATTACATCAATATGCAACCAGTCTGCGCGGCTGTTGTTAATCATTTCGATGTCACGTTCCAAGTGAAGAAAATCTGCCGAAAGCAGCGAAGGAGATACGATGGTTTCTTGATATTGATTCATAGTATTATACACAATAAAAAGGTGTAACTATAGTAGCCACACCCTATCGATTTGACGTTAAATAATTGCAGCCAATAAGCGTAATCCGGCCAAAATGGTCTGATGCTTTTGAGTTTGGCGTTCAATCTCTGATTTGAGAACGATTTGGAGCCGTTCACGCTCATTCTTAGTGTAGAAATCTGTCATAAGCAGCCTTCTTTATATGAATAATAAACAAAAAGGAATGTATTGCCCGAAGTCACACGTTCGGTATTCTCTCAACAATACATTCCCTTTCTGTATTCTAATAACGGCAGCACTCCGTCACTTATTGCAGCGGTTGCCGCCTAAGATTAATCAAAGCATATCGCAAACGCCCCAAAGCCGTATTAATACTCACGCCGGTAGCTTCGGCTATTTCGCGAAAACTCATATCCTCCCAAAAACGCATGTGCACCACTTCGCGTTGCTCCATCGGCAGCAAATCCAATTTGGCATACAACTCAGTCATCAAATCATGTCGTTGCATACGCTCCTCTTGGTTCATTTCGTCTGTGGGGATGGTGGACAATAAACCGGCTATGCTGTCCATACACTCCAACTCTCCCACCGTCTTCTGCACCTCCCGACTTCGGTATGCATCCATTATCAAATTATGCGCTATACGCATCAGCCAGGGTTTGAATTTGCCTTGAGCCTTGTATTTGCCCCTGCGGATATTGGTCATCACCTTAATAAAGGTATCTTGGAAAATGTCTTCTGCCAAATCCCAATCGCTCACCGTAAAGCGAATGTAAGTATGCACCATGGCATCGTATCGCTCCAACAGCGTATCAAAAGCGTCGTTACATCCATCTGCATACCGTGTGATTAATTCATCATCGGTCAATTCTTTCAGTCTATTCATAGATATACCATGAGTGGAATAAAAAATTATTAACTATTGCAGGTAGAGATGTATCCGATAGGCAAAAAAATTAGCGTTATGTTATTATATGGATTGTTTGTATTACAAAGAAAATCAATTCCGATGAGCTATGCAAGGAATTACCCCTCTTCAAACCACCAAATACGCCTTTATACACACCTTTCAGCAAAATAAAACGAGACAAACCCATCGGCTCGTCCCGTTTTTATTTCTTTTAAGTAAGTTATGTATCTAATTTTCTTTACTTGATGTTGGGTTCCTCAAGACCCAGATGTTTCTTCTTATCAACAACTTTCAAGATAAATCCGATAATCAATGCAACCAATCCCAGACCGGCAAGCATAAGGAGTGGAGCTGTATAGTTCAGCTTTGTCGGATCGGTTATACCTATGTTCGTATTATCGAGAACCTTGCCAATAAGCATCGGAAACAGCCACAAACCAATATTCTGTATCCAGAAAATCAATGCGTATGCGGATCCGATAATTTTAGCATCTACCAACTTGGGGACACTTGGCCACAAAGATGCAGGAACCAAAGAGAATGATGCCCCCAACACGAGGATCGTAAGGTATGCTACAACTACACCACCAATCTGACTGCCTCTAAACATCGGGAGAATAAAGGCGAATGTAAGGTGACATACCACAAGAAGGATAGAACCGAGGATAAGCATTGATGCCGCTTTGCCTTTGTGATCCACATAGCTACCCAAAATCGGAGTAATACCTACTGCTAAAAGCGGGAACACGGCAAAGATAGATTCTGCAGATTGACGCATATAACCCATGTAGCAATAGGCAATAAGACATATGACAGACGTAGCCATCATCATATATTTGACGCTCTTATTCTTCATGAAATTGAAGCCAAAAGCCGTTGCAGCAACAGCCAGCATGATGACATACTGGATGAATGTTACACTTGACGAAGCCCAGAAAGAGTCTGCCGGTACTTCTGTAAAAGTAAGATTGCACTGAAGCATATTCACGGCATACTTCTGGAATGGGAAGATCGCCGAATAATAAAGTACGCAGAGCAAGGCTACCAACCAAAATCCCATGCTGGAGAGAATCTTACCTATATCACTTACCTTGAAAGGATCATCCTTTTCTTCCGCCTCACCGGTCTGTGCGTCCAATTTCTTATCCATGAAGAAGTAAACAACGAACATCATCAGCGCAATACAAATCAATACGACACCGAAAGCCACGGAACGAGAAACATCAACGTATCCGCCGAGCTTGGCAAAGAAAGGCGAGAAAATCATACAGGTGGCCACACCCAAGCGGGCAAATGCCATCTCTGAACCCATGGCCAATGCCATTTCACGTCCTTTGAACCATTTTACGATACCGCGAGAAACCATAATACCCGCCATCTCTGTACCGCAACCAAAAATCATAAAGCCGATTGCAGCTACTTTGGCAGATGCCGGCATACCTTTATAAAAAGGAGATACGCCAAGTTCTTCAAAGCCGGGGATATAATTGAGGTTTTCCGTGAACCAAGTTTCCATACCGGAGCCAATGAAGGTTTCACTGATTGCAAAATACTTGATACAAGCACCTATCAGCATAACGCAGCCGGAAAGAACGGCAGTAAAGCGCACACCCATTTTATCCAGGATGATACCTGCGAAAATAAGGAAGAATACAAATACATTCAGGAATGTTTCTGCACCCTGCATGGTACCGAAAGAAGTAGAGTCCCACCCTCTTTCCGAAAGCATGAGGTCTTTGATGGGAGAGAGGATGTCTACGAAGATGTAGGCGCAAAACATTGCCAATGACAAGAGTAGAAGCGCCGTCCATCTCATAGCAGCAGAATCTCTCAATGTTTTAATTTGTTCTGTCATAGTAATTGATTAATTATTTGTATTTGGTTGATTTTGTATTATTCGGAGCAAATCTGCCACCACAAAGGTGCTGCCACCCACAAAGATAAGGTCTTCTGCGACGTCTGCAAGAGCACAGGCCGCCTCCAGAGCGTCTTTTACTGTGGCATAAGCCTTACCCTGCAGGCCATAAACTGCTGCTTTTTGTTTCATTTCCTCAGCCGTCAGCGCACGCTCCACCGAGGCTTGCGTAAAATAGTAGGAAGCCTCCGGGGGCAGAATGGCCAGCACACTGCTGATGTCCTTGTCATTGACCATCCCAAAAACCATGTGCAGACGTTTACAATCATAGCGGTTCAGTTGCTTTACGATATGCTGCATACCTCCGATATTGTGCCCCGTATCGCAGAGGATACGCGGTCGCTCCGATACCATCTGCCATCGTCCCTGCAATCCGGTCAGCAACGTTACATGAGCAAAACCCTCACGCACCGCCTCCGGCGAGACCTTGATTTCACCCCTTTGGAGCAAAACATGCAGAGCGGTAAGAATGGTGGTGGCATTTTCCTCTTGAGCCAATCCGCCCAATTCGCCATCCACACTGCCC
>CAMFNC010000042.1 GCA_945965245.1 uncultured Porphyromonas sp.
CAATACTACAGAGGCGGACAGGAGTGGGCATACAAAGATGTGCGCCCGCGTTTGGTGGTCGAGAAATTCATGGAAGAACCCGGCAAAACAGCTCTGGTAGATTATAAATTCTTTTGCTTTGGCGGAAAGCCCAAATTCGTGGAATTACATATGGATCGCAGACAAAAAAACTACACCTCCGGATATTACGATTTGGACTTCAAAATACTCCCCTTTAATGATATGCCGGACTCCATGACCATCCGTCCGGATATGCCCAAACCGGCCAATTTCGAAGAAATGGTTCGTCTGGCAGAGCTATTGGCTGCCGATTTCCCTTTTGTGCGTGTAGACTTCTATTCCGTCAATGGTAAAACCGTTTTTGGAGAAATGACTTTCTATCCCGGCGACGGTCGCTATTCTTTTCACCCGGAGCAATACAACCGCATCGTGGGTGATATGTTTGTATTGCCTGCCCTCCCCTCTCATTCATCCGTTATCACCGAATAAGCCATTATGTGCGCATTAAGAATATTACACCTCTCCGGCTCCAAACATCACTGGAGCGGCAACGAGCAGCAACTGACCGACCTGATTTCCAATCTGCCGAAATCAGAAACCGAAAACTTTATTTTCTGTTACCAAGGCTCTGCCATCGAACGTTATGGTCGTGAGCATGGTCTCGTCTGCTTCGGCCAAAAGCGGCGGAGCATATACTCTCCATTACTGGCCTATCAGTTGAAACGATGCGTAAAGAAAAACCGGATTGACGTGCTGCATGTGCACACCAGCAACTTCCTGACGGTATTCATGCTGGCGGATATACTGTTTCGTCTGCACATCCCCACCGTTTTTTCGCGCAAGGGGTTCAGCGAAAAATCCACCTCCATCAGCAAACTGAAATATAACTACAAAGGTATCTCGGCCATCACCTGCGACTCCAAAGCCATCAAAACAGATTTGCGCAAACTACTCAATGACCAAAATTATCATCACAAAATCCACGTGATATACGATGGTATATCCACCTCGTCAGATACCGTCTATCGCACCAAGGAAGACTTCTGCCGGATACTCCACATAGACCCTGCCCGATATCTGATAGGCAACATAGCCAACCATGTGGATGCCAAAGATTTACCCACACTGATAGAAGCGATGAAAATATTGGTTCATGAGCTGCAAATCAAAAACGTTCATCTGGTTCAGATTGGTGTAAAAACAGACCTGACACCGGCTTTGGAAGAGCTGGTACACAACTACGGTTTGGAGTCCTATATCACTTTTACCGGCGGAATGAACAATGCCAAGCAGTATATCACGGCATTCGATACCGTGATGATGTCTTCCAAATCCGAAGGCCTTTCTCTGGTTATCTATGAGTCGTTTCTTAATCGTGTGCCAGTGATTACCACCTCTGCCGGCGGTATAGGCGAAGTGGTGCACAACGAAGAAACCGGGCTGATTTCTCCGGTGGGCGATGCACGCCCCTTGGCAGAGCATGTGGTGCGCCTAATGGGTGATGAAACACTCAAACACCAAATTATAGAAAAAGCCCATTCATTGTTCATGAATGAGCTTACTGCCGCCAAAAGTGCCGAAAATACCCTCAACCTCTACCGCACCGTCCCGGGGAAATAACCGGCTCGGTGCATGGATAGGAGCAATCCGTGACAAGAGGGGGGAGGGCTACTCCATCACGCTATGATAAGCCTCCACCACACTTGCAATGATATAATCGGTTTCTTCCTCCGTTAGCTGCGGATATACGGGTAGGGAAATTTCGCATTGATAGTTAAGATATGCCTGCGGATAATCCTTGATAGAATATTCCGTGGCAAAGTAAGACAGCATGGGCAGCGGCACAAAATGCACATTCACAGCCGCCCCTTTTTCCGAAATCTTTTGGATAATCAGATCCCGCTGTGCCTCGGTCACCCCTTTTATTCTCAAGGGGTAAATGTGGTAAGACGTTTCCATCGCACCCTCTCGCATAGGAGGCAGAACAGCCCAATCCCATCGGGCAAACGCACGGTTGTATTTCTGAAAATGTTTCTGTCTGAAAGCCAGTAGAGATTTATATTGGCGTATTTGTGCCAAACCGATGGCAGCATTGACATCCGCCATATTGATTTTCATTCCCAAACCCACAATATCATATCGCCATGCCCCGGAATTGGTTTTCGTGAAAGCATCTTTGGTCTGGCAATTCAACGTCATCAAACGCAAAGAGCGGTATAGCTCTTCCGTATCGAATTGCTTTTCGGGAAAATTCAGCGCAATGGCACCTCCCTCGGCAGTGGTCACATTCTTGACGGCATGGAGCGAGTAAACAACCACATCCGCACACGGCACATGATAGGCTTCTGCCGTATGACTTGCCCCCAGAGAATGAGCCGCATCACTCATCACCAAGATACGTCCCATCCGTTCCTGTTCCGGAGTTTCGGCTTGGTATTGCGCCACAATATCCTCATCCCTTACGATTTGCATAATCTCGTTATAGCGGCAGGGATAACCGGCTATATCCACCGGAATGATGGCTTTGGTGCGTGGTGTAATGGCCTTTCGGACAGCCTCCGGGGTTATATTAAAATCACTGCCCACATCCACCATAACCGGCTTGGCTCCGGCATGAATTACGGCAAAAGCCGTGGCACAATAGGTGTAGGCCGGGATAATAACCTCATCTCCCGGTTTCATGCCTAACCATTTGAGCATCAGCATGGCACCCGAAGTCCAGGAATTGACACATAGCACCTGCTCCACGCCCACGAAAGCGGCTATTTCGGATTCCAATGCGTTCACTTTGGGACCGGTGGGAATCCATCCGGATGAGAGTGAATCGTTTACTTCCGATACCACACTTTCGTCTATATAGGGAGGCGAAAAAGATATTTTCATACAATTATTCTTATTGAACTGTAAAAGTAGATAAAAAATCAAATTTAACGTAAGTTCGACCCAAGAAGACAAATCGCAGAAGCATAACCGCCTTCCCAAAACACCTTTTCCTTGCCTTTTTTGGGGGGATCATCAAGGGTAAAATGCTTTTGTCTGATTATCCAATTCCAATGCGCAGCCCACATTTCGAATGGTTCGAAAGCAATGAATAGGCAGGGTGTGCATTATGTAAGGATGGTGCTTTTGTTCGTTTTTCTTATCGGTATCTGTAATGGGGGTATATGCGCAGAGCGTGATTTCCGGATGGGTGCAAAACGAAAAGGGAGAACCCTTGGATTTTGTTCGTGTGACGGTG